>JASFSD010000166.1:0-6083 GCA_050114575.1 Gammaproteobacteria bacterium
TCATCCATTCCGCAAGGATTTTCCGCTCATCGGCAATGTCGAGATGCGCTTCGATCCGGAAAAGGGCCGGGTCGTATACGAGCCGGTTCAGATCGAGCCGCGCACGCTGGTGCCCAAGGTCATTCGGGACGACGCGCGCTACGATCCCGGCCTCAAGGATTCCGGCGATGCCTGAAATTCAGAATTTCACACTGAATTTCGGCCCGCAGCATCCGGCGGCCCACGGCGTATTGCGCCTCGTGCTCGAGATGGATGGTGAGGTGATTCACCGGGCCGATCCCCATGTCGGACTCCTGCATCGAGCGACGGAAAAACTCGCCGAGTCGAAGCCGTACAACCAGTCGATCGGGTATATGGATCGGCTCGACTACGTCTCGATGATGTGCAACGAGCACGGCTACGTTCTCGCCATCGAGAAACTGCTCGGCATCGAGCCTCCCGTCAGGGCGCAGTACATACGCGTCATGTTCGACGAGATCACGCGCATCCTGAATCACTTGATGTGGCTCGGCGCGCACGGGCTCGACATCGGCGCCATGACGATGTTCCTCTACTGCTTCCGCGAGCGCGAAGACCTCATGGACTGTTACGAGGCGGTCTCCGGCACGCGTATGCATGCAACCTATTATCGTCCGGGTGGCGTCTACCGCGACCTGCCCGAGAGGATGCCGAGGTATCAAAGCTCGGGCGTACGCAGCGACAAGGAGATCGAGCGGCTCAATCAGGAGCGCCGCGGCAGCCTGCTCGATTTCATCGAAGCATTCACCGAACGCTTTCCGGGCCGCGTCGACGAGTACGAGACGCTGTTGACCGACAATCGGATCTGGAAGCAGAGGACCGTCAACATCGGCGTCGTGTCGCCCGAGCGGGCGATGCAGCTCGGTTTCTCGGGGCCGATGCTGCGCGGGTCGGGTGTGGTCTGGGATCTGCGCAAGAAGCAGTCGTACGAGGTATACGACAGGGTCGAATTCGACATACCGGTCGGCGTCAATGGTGACTGCTACGATCGCTACCTGGTTCGAATCGAGGAGATGCGCCAGTCGAACCGGATCATCCGGCAGTGCGTGGACTGGCTTCGCGAGAACCCGGGCCCCGTTATTCTCGATGACCACAAGATCGTGCCGCCGAAGCGGGTCGAGATGAAAGACGACATGGAATCGTTGATTCATCACTTCAAGCTGTTCACGGAAGGATATTGCGCGCCCGAGGGCGAGGCATATGCCGCAGTGGAGCATCCCAAGGGCGAGTTCGGCTGTTACGTGATATCCGACGGCTCCAACAAGCCGTTCCGCCTGAAGGTTCGCGCACCTGGCTTCGCCCATCTGTCGGCGATGAACGAGATGGTTTCGGGCCACATGCTGGCCGATGTGGTCGCCGTCATCGGCACTCAGGACATCGTTTTCGGCGAGATCGATCGATGAGCGCGAATCCCGACACGCTGCTTTCACCGCACGTGCGCGAGGAAATCGACCGCTGGATGGCCAAGTTTCCCGAGGGCAGGCAGCGTTCTGCCGTCATCTCGGCGCTGCACGCGGCGCAGCACGAGAACAAGGGGTTTCTGACGCCCGAGATCATGGATGCCGTGGCGGCCTACCTCGACATGGCGCCGATCGAAGTCTATGAGGTCGCGACGTTCTATTCGATGTTCGAGACCAAGCCGGTCGGTGAGCACAGCATATCGGTCTGCACGAATATCTCGTGCATGCTGCGCGGCTCGGGCGAGATCGTCGAGCACATCGAGAACAAGCTTGGAATCAAGACCGGTGAGTCGACGGCCGACGGCAAGTTCTACCTGAAGCGCGAGGAAGAGTGCCTGGCAGCTTGCTGCGGTGCGCCGATGATGATGGTCGATCACGTTTACCACGAGAACCTCACCGTCGAGAAGGTGGATGAGGTGCTCGACGCCATAGGCAAAGAGGAAAAGTGAAAGGTCGCGACGAAGTCTGTTACGCCACGCTGAAGTACCCGACCGAGCCGTGGTCGCTCGAGAATTATCTCGAGTGCGGGGGTTACCAGGCCTGGCAGCGCGTGCTCAACGGCGAGCTCGATCGGGAAGCGATCATCGAGGAGGTCAAGGCCTCGGGGTTGCGCGGTCGTGGGGGAGCCGGGTTCCCGACAGGTCTCAAGCACAGCTTCATGCCGCGCGAAGCGCCGATGCAGAAGTACCTCGTCTGTAACTCCGACGAGAGTGAGCCCGGCACCTGCCACGATCGCGAGATACTGCGCCGTAACCCGCATTCGCTGGTCGAGGGCATGGCCATTGCCGGTTACGCGATGGGGGCTACTGTCGGCTACAACTACATTCGCGGCGAGTTCATGGCGGAGCCGTTCCCGCGTTTCGATGCGGCCATCGCCGAAGCCTACGATGCCGGCTGGCTCGGCAGGAACATCAAGGGCTCGGGTATAGACTTCGATCTTTACGCGTTCCTCGGCGCCGGCGCCTACATCTGCGGCGAGGAAACCGGGCTGCTCGAGTCGCTGGAAGGCAAGCCCGGCAGGCCGCGCTTCAAACCGCCGTTTCCGGCGCAGCATGGTCTGTACGGCGCGCCGACGACCATCAACAACACGCAGAGCCTGGCATCGATTCCCACCATCATTCGCAAGGGTGCGCAGTGGTTCGCCGAGCTCGGTGTCGAGAATTCCGGCGGCACCGCCATTTTTTCCGTATCGGGGCATGTCGAGAAACCCGGCAATTACGAGTTGCCGCTCGGGATTCCGTTCCGCGATCTGCTCGATCTGGCCGGCGGTGTCTGGAAAGGCCGCAAGCTCAAAGCCGTGATCCCGGGCGGGTCCTCGGTGCCGGTCGTTCCTGCCGAGGAAATCATGGACAAAACCATGGATTTCGACGGCCTCAAGAGCTGTGGCTCGAGTCTCGGCACCGGCGCCATGGTCGTGATGGACGAGACGACCTGCATGGTGCAGATGCTCAGACGCATCTCCCGTTTCTATTACGCGGAGTCCTGCGGCCAGTGCACGCCGTGCCGGGAAGGCACCGGGTGGCTGTACCGCGTGCTGACACGCATCACTCAGGGCGAGGGCAGGCAGGAAGACCTCGATATGCTCGTCGACGTGGCGAACAAGATCGAGGGCCACACCATCTGCGCGCTGGGCGACGCGGCGGCCTGGCCGGTCCAGAGTTTCCTGAAGCACTACCGGCACGAGTTCGCCTACATGATCGAGCACGGTGGCCGGAGCATCGTTGATGATGAGAGCAAAGCGGCGGCCTGAAGATGAGTGAATCCGATGACAAGCTGATCGATGTCGAAGTCAACGGCGTGCCGATGAAGGCGCGGCCGGGTCAGATGATCATCGAGCTGACCGATCAGCACGACGTCTATGTGCCGCGGTTCTGCTATCACAAAAAACTCAGCATCGCTGCGAACTGCCGGATGTGCCTCGTCGACGTCGAGAAGGCGCCGAAGCCGCTTCCGGCCTGCGCGACGCCGGTCATGGACGGGATGAAAATCTTCACGCGCAGTGAACGGGCGATATCGGCGCAGAAGGCGACGATGGAGTTTCTGCTGATCAATCATCCGCTCGATTGCCCGATCTGCGACCAAGGCGGCGAGTGCGAGCTGCAGGATCTCGCGATGGGCTTCGGGCGCGGCGTGTCGCGCTACACGGAGCGAAAGCGCGTCGTCAAGGACAAGAATCTGGGTCCCCTGGTTTCCACCGATATGACGCGCTGCATCCACTGCACGCGCTGCGTGCGGTTCGGCCAGGAGATTGCAGGTCTCCCCGAGCTCGGCGCGGTCGGCCGTGGCGAGAACATGGAGATCGGCACCTACATCGAAAAGAGCATCGATCACGAGATGTCGGGCAACATCATCGATCTTTGCCCCGTCGGCGCGCTGAACAACAAGCCTTACCGGTTCAGCGCCCGCGCCTGGGAGATGATCGAGAAGCCGCTGATCTCGCCGCATGACTGCGCGGGCTCCAATCTCAGCGCGCATGTTCTGCGCGGCAAAGTGCGCCGCGTCGTGCCGCGGGACAACGAGGAGATCAACGAGACCTGGATTTCGGATCGCGATCGGTTCAGTTGCTTCGGCCTGTACGCCGAAGATCGACTGGAGCGGCCGATGATCAAGCGCGACCAGCAGTGGACCGAAGTGTCCTGGCAGGAAGCTATCGAATACGCTGCCGAGGCCCTCAAGGCGGCGGTCGGCGACGAGGCCGATGCCGTCGGCGTGCTTGCGAGCCCGAGCTCGACAGTCGAAGAGCTCTATCTGCTGAAGAAGCTGGCTCGTCATCTCGGCAGTCGCAGCCTCGATTATCGGCTGCGGCGCGCAGATTTCCGCGACCAGGCGAACGACCCGGCATGGCCCTGGCTCGGGACCGCGATAGCAGGCATTGCCGAGCTCGACGGTATCGTCGTCGTCGGTTCGAATTTGAGGATGGAGGCACCGATCATTGCCCACCATGTGCGTAAGGCAGCGCTCAATGGTGCGGAGGTCGGTTTCGTCAATCCGGTCGATTACCCGGTCCGTTTCTCGCGCAGCGCTTTCGTCGAGGCGCCCGCGACGGCGCTTGCCGAGGGTCTCGCCGGGGTCCTGGCTGCGGCGCTCGAGTCCACCGGCGGTTCGTTGCCCGGCGTGCTCGCGTCGCGCTTCGGGAACATTTCGCCATCGGAAGCGCAGCGTGCCGCGGCCGCGATTCTGCTCGAGAAGGAGAATTCGTGGTTGCTGCTCGGTCAGCTCGTCGAGCGCCATCCCGAGCTCAGCGAAATTCGGCTGATCGCCGCGGAGCTCGCAGGAGTGACACGCTCGGCGCTCGGTTACCTCCCGGAGGGCGCCAATGCCGCGGGCGCGGCGATGGTCGGCTTCAAGCCCGGCTTCGGTGACGGGCCGGATGCCGGCGGGCTGGATGTCGAGCGCATGCTCAGCGCGCCGCGACATGCTTATATCCTGCACGGCATCGAGCCCGACTCCGACATCGGCAACAGCGAGCTGGCGGAGGCGGCGCTCAAGTCGGCCGATATCGTCATAGCCATGACCCCGTTCGCGGGCGAGGCGCTGCTCGATTGCGCCGACGTCGTTCTGCCGACGGCGGCATTCGCCGAGACGTCGGGGACGTTCGTCAACGCCGAAGGCTGCTGGCAGCCGTTCGCGGCCGCCGTCAAACCTTTCGGCGATGCGCGGCCGGCCTGGCGCGTACTGCGCGTGCTGGCGGACACGCTGGGTGCCGCGGGTTGCGCCTATCAGAACGTCGACGAGCTGCGCGCCGAGATCGATTCCGCCGTCGAGCGCCCGGCCGGGGATAACTCCGGTGGCGAAGTCGAGGAGCTCGAGCCGGTTTCCGTCGAAATCGATCTCGACAGTCTCGATCTGCCGATCTACTCGATCGACCCGCTAGTGCGGCGATCGGCACCTCTGCAGCAGACGAAAATGGCGCGCGAGCACGCCGAGGCCGAAGCGCTGCAGGAGGAAACCGCCTGATGCTCGCCTGGCTCAGCCAATTCGAGCCCTACTGGTTGATGGTGCCGGAAACGCTGCGCTTCGTGATCGTCGTCGTGCTCAAGATCGCCGTGCTGCTCCTGCCGCTCGTGCTCGGTGTCGCCTACTTCACCTACTGGGAGCGCAAGATCATCGGCTGGATGCAGGTGCGTATCGGGCCGCACCGGGTCGGCTGGAAAGGACTGCTGCAGCCGTTTGCCGATCTCTTCAAGATGATGTTCAAGGAGATCGTCGTCCCGGCGAACGCCAATCGCGTCCTGTTCCTGCTGGCGCCGCTGATTTCCCTGGTGACGGCGTTCGCCGCCTGGGCCGCCGTTCCGGTGGATCCGCGCTTCGTCATCGCCGACATCGATGCGGGCCTGCTCTACATTCTCGCGATGACGTCTCTCGGCGTCTATGGCGTGATCCTTGCGGGTTGGGCATCGAACTCCAAGTACGCGTTTCTCGGGGCCATGCGGTCCGCGGCCCAGATCGTCGCCTATGAAATTGCGATGGGCTTTGCTCTGATCGGGGTTCTCATGGCCGGCGGCAGCCTGAATCTCGGCGATATCGTCACCGCTCAGGAAGGCGCGAGTATTGCGGGCTGGTTCATCTGGCCGCTGTTTCCCCTGTTCCTGGTGTATTTCATTT
>JASFSD010000167.1:0-6076 GCA_050114575.1 Gammaproteobacteria bacterium
CCCTTTTGAAAAAAGGGCTCTGACCCCTCTTCCCTCGTCTCAATCGACGTATTTCGCGAGCGTCTCGCGGATGAAGGCGCGGCCCGCGTCGGTGTCGTAAGCCTGCCCTGCCTCGAGCTCGGCCGCATAAATGAACATGGGCATGAACAGCGGCTGTTCCCCCGGCGGCGTCGTCAACTCGAAGCGCTCACGCTCGGCATAGACGCGTGCCCATTCGTCGCGCACATCGGCCCAGAAATCCGAAGTCGCCATCCAGTATGCGTCGCGCGCGGAAAAATCGAAGTCGACGATCTGCTCGTAACGGTTGACGCCCAGCTCACGCGAGAGAATGGGCTCGTCGTCGGCAATCTCGCCCGAGGAATCGAGCACGACCTTGAGGTTCTCCTCCTCGTGCACCCAGCCCGTCGGTGTAATCGTGTGCCGGTTCGTCCCGATGAGGACATGGTAGTCGTCGCGCACGCTCGACTCGCGGCGCGGCAACGGCCGCCAGGTCTCGTCGGAGGTCCAGGCTGAATAGTTGCCGCGATGCACCCAGTCGCCGAGCGCTTCGTAGCGCGGTGAGTCGTCGACCTGATAAACGGCCTGCGACCACCGCCCCGCAACCTCGTCCGGCGCGAGCATACGCTCTGTCCAGCTGCCATGCCCGCTGAACTCGTGCATCGAAGTGTCCTCGTAAATCCAGTCCTGGCGCCAGTGCTTCTGCACGAAGGGCCCCTGAACCTCGCCGTCTTCATCGACGTAGCGCATCACGATGATGTGCTGCAGCGTGATGCGCTCGCCCGCATCCTCGATCACATCGATGCGTTCGGTCGCCCATGACTGGTATGGCCGCCCGGGCTCGAACGCCGGTGTAAAGCCGACCGTCTCGATGAAATCGAAGCTGGTTCGATACTCGCCCGCCATTGCCAGAATCGCCCGTCGGTCGCGCTCGAATTTCGAGAGACCCGGCTCCTGCAGCGCGAGCCAGCCGTCGGTCGGCTCGTCGCGCAGGGTGACCGCGGGCCCCGTCGACGTGCCGCCGCGCGGCTGCATCAGGCTGCCCTGCCGATACGGCCAGCTGAAGGTGTAGCGGCGCTCGGGACCGGAGTCGGACTCGTCGGGTTCCGCCGCCTCGGCCGCCTGGCCTCCGAGCAGACCGAAATTACCGGCGAACGGCAGGCGCAACGCGAGATCGAGCGGATCGATTCCAATGTGAAAGGCGAGCACATTGAGCTCGACTCCCTCCTCCAGGCCCGCGGTGATGCCGAGCAGGCCGAACAGACTGAGCTGGCCGCCGGTGCCGCTCGGGGAACGCGCCAAGAACTTCTGCCCGAGGTAATCCTTGCCGATCGCGGTCGGCGGCAGGTCGGCGCGCAGCTCGGGGACCTCGCGCAGCACCCATGCGGTGAAGGTGTTCGAGTTCGGGCCGGGCCAGACCTGGTACTCGTCGGTGTAGGGATAGGCGTCGATCGCCGCCTCGATGCGGCCGATGATCGCGTCGACGGCAGGGCCCCGCAGGTCTGCAATCAGCCTCGGCGCGTTACCGTACCAGCGCCCGTCCGGCGCCCGATCGCTGACGGAGACCATCGAGCCGTTGCGTCTGCGATTCCAGCGCGTGACCTCGTAGACGCGGTAAGCCTCTGCGTCAGTCGGCTTGACGGCAATCCAGGTGTGCACGCCGAAGTACCCGCGCCAGCGCACGGCTCGCGCCGCATAAACCTGGGCGACGGCTTCCGGGTGCTCGGCTGGGTCGGGAGCGAGCCCGACGGACTCACGGCTGGCCTCGCGCCAGTTGCCGGGCGCGAGGTTCGCGGCACGGTCGAAGTGCGCGATCGCGAACGAGACCACGGGTATCGCCAGCAACCATTTCAGCCGGCCGAAGCGCATGCTCAATCGATTCCGAGCCGCGCGAGAAGTTCCATATCGGCAAACCCGTCGGCTACCAAGTCGAGGCTGGCCTGAAAGGCCCGAATCGCGGCACGGGTCGCGGGCCCCGGAACGCCGTCCGCCGGCCCGGGATCGAAGCCGACGTCGGTCAACGCGGCCTGTATCGCGCGCATCTGATCACGCGTCAGACGGTCGCCGCCGGCTGGCGGGCGGCTCAAACCGCCGGCACCGGCGATTCGATCCGCCAGATGTCCGATCGAGAGCGCAAAGAACTCGGAACGATTCCAGCGCATGATGACGTCGAAATTGCGATAGACGAGGAAGGCAGGGCCGTCGCTGCCGGCCGGCACGATCAGGGCCGCATCGATGTCGGCGACCGGGATCGGGTCGCCGGCAACGCTGGTGAGACCGAGCTGACGCCAGGCGGAAAGTGAACGGGGCTGATCGCTCCCTGCCAGCGAATAGTCGAAGCCGTCCGGCAGCAGAACCTCTCGGCCCCAGCGAAAGCCGGGGACCCAGCCCATGCTGGCAACGAAGCGGGCAGCCGAGGACAGCGCATCGGCCGGGCTCTGCCAGAGATCCGCGCGGCCGTCGCCGTCCCCATCGGTCGCGTGCTGGAGGTAAACCGACGGCATGAATTGCGTCTGGCCCATTGCACCGGCCCAGGACCCCGTCATTTGCGCGGGCTCGGCGTCACCGCGCTCGACGATGGTCATGGCATTGATCAACTCGTCGGTGAACATCCGGCTGCGGCGCTCGTCACAGGCCAGCGTCGTCAGCGAGTCGAACACCGGAATGTTGCCGAGGACGCGCCCGAAATCCGATTCGAGCCCCCAGAAGGCGACGAGATATTGACCCGGGACACCATGCCGCGCTGCAAGCTGATCGAGCAATGTCCGATGCTCGGCATAGAGCGCACGCCCGGTCGCGACACGATCGGGTGTGACACGCAGGCCAATGTAGCGGTCGAAGCTTTGAATGAACTCCGGCTGATTGCGATCGGCCTGAATCACCCGCTCGAGCGGCTCGACATCCGCCAGCACCTCGGTCGCCACCGACTCGGAAATGCCGCGCTCGATCGCGAGCGAAGCCAGGCGGTCACGACACTGATAGAACTCCTCTTGCGCGGCAGCGAGAGCCGGAACCGCGAGGCATGCCAGGAAACAGAACAATCGCGAGTGAACAGTCTGAGTTTGCCGGTCATTCATTTCAGGCAGAGCTCCTTGAAAAATCGGCGAGGTCCGCGCCCGTCGGCTTCTGAAACAGACGCAAGCCGAACTCGGGCAATATCGCGAGGATATGGTCGAATATATCGGATTGCACGTCCTCGTACTTGAGCCACTCGGTCGTCCTGGTGAAGCAGTAGATCTCGATCGGCAGTCCCTCGGGGCCGGGCGTCAGCTGCCGGACCAGCAGAGTCATGTCGTCGTGCAGTGCCTGATGGCTCTTGAGGTAATTGAACACATAGGCGCGAAACACGCCGACGTTGGTCAGACGCCGTCGGTTAACAGCGAAGTCCGCGTCCTCGCCCTGCGCCTGCCTGGCCGCTTCGAGCTCGGTCTGCTTGGTCGCGAAATGCTCACGTAACAATTTGAATTCCTTGAGTTTCTCTATCTCTTCTTCGGTCAGGAACCGAATCGAGGATTGATCGATATAGACCGGGCGCTTGATCCGGCGGCCGCCAGCCTCCGACATGCCGCGCCAGTTCTTGAACGACTCGGCAATCAGCTTGTAGGTCGGAATCGTCGTGATCGTCTTGTCCCAGTTCTGGATCTTGACCGTGTGCAGCGCAACGTCGATCACGTCGCCGTCGGCGCCGTAAGCCGGCATCTCGATCCAGTCACCGACACGCACCATGTCGTTTGCCGTAAGCTGCACGCTCGCGACGAGCCCGAGGATCGTGTCCTTGAAGACGAGCAGCAGCACTGCCGTCATGGCGCCGAAGCCACCGAGCAGAATCAGCGGATTCTTGCCGATCAGGTTACTGACCAGAATCACGCCGCCGATGACATAGACGACGATCTGCAGCACCTGGACGATGCCCTTCAGCGGCCGCTCGCGCGCAACCGGATACGACTCGTAGATTTCGTTTCCCGCGGAAAGCGAAGCGACGATCGCCAGCGTCACTGTGAGCGCCACGTAAGCGAGCGCCACATTCTGCGTGATCGTCACGACGGTCTCGGATAAATCCGGAACGAGCAAGATACCTGAGTGAATCACGAGTGCCGGAATGACGTGGGTCACACGCGTCACCACCTTGTGGCGCTTGAAGATGTCGTCCCAGGTCGAGGCCGTGCGACGCGCCATCATGTGGGCGATGGCGATGAGCCCGCGGCGGATCACGAGGTCCGAAATCAGCGCCACAATCAACAGGATAGCGGCGCCGGCGATGCCCGGAAGCCATGGGTGAATATCGTTAAGACGCTCTAACATCATGTATTTCCAAGGTAATCTTTAGAATTCTAGCCAAGGGCTTCGCCCGCGACCAATTCTGCGTATAATTCGCGCCCAACGCGGCAGCATAGGCCATAACCCTGTGAGAGTTGTCTTCGCCGTCGTTTGCAGCGCAGTTCTGGGCTCCTGTACACCCGACCTCCCTCTGATCGATCAGATCCGTCTGCTCGGGGAGCTGCGTGTAGTGACCCGAAACGCGCCAACGACGTTCTACTACGGCGCGACCGAGCGCTACGGTGTCGAGTACGAGCTCGCCCGGGCGTTTGCGGATCATCTCGGCGTGCGCCTGCGCCTGAAGACCGTCGATCGGATCGAGCCCATTATTCCGGCCATTACCGATCAGCAAGCGCATATCGCCGCCGCCGGCCTGACGATCACGGATCAGCGCCAGAATGCGGTGACTTTCGGACCGGGCTATCAGACGGTGTCTGCTCAGTTGATCTACCGCATGGGCAGCAAGCGGCCCCGCTCCCTCAACGATGTCGCCGGGCGCACCCTGGAGGTGCAGGCCGGCTCACGCCATGTCGGAATTCTCGATCGTGCGCGCGACGCGTCGCCGGGTCTCAGCTGGGCCGAATACCGGGCGGCGAGCGGCGAAGCCCTGATGCGGCGGGTTGCCGACGGCACGATCGACTACGCGGTCGTCAACTCCAACGAGTTCGACCTGCTGCGTCATTACTACCCCGAGGTCCGGGTGGCTTTCGATGTCGAACCGAGAGCAGAGCTCGCGTGGGCGCTGCCGCCGGATGCGACGGACCTGCGCCAGGCCGTCAGCGCGTTTTTCGCCGAGATCGAGGCGACGGGCCGGCTGCAGGAGATTCTCGACCGCTACTACGTCGCTCAGCGGGACCTCGACTTCGTCGGCTCGCGCGCCTTCGTTCGCCACCTCAATCAGCGGCTCCCGGACCTGAGAGAGACTTTTCAGGAAGCCGGCCGCCAGACCGGCATCGACTGGAAGCTGCTCGCGGCGATCGCGTATCAGGAGTCGCACTGGAATCCCGATGCCGTGTCACCGACGGGCGTGAAGGGTGTGATGATGCTGACCGTCAACTCTTCGCGACTCGTCGGCGTGCAGGACCGGGCCGACCCCAAAGAGAGCATCCTCGGCGGCGCGCGCTATCTCGCCCGCGTGCGCGAGAAGTTTCCCGAGCGCATCCCGGCCGAAGACCGTCTGCTGATGGCCATTGCCGCCTACAACATCGGCTTCGGCCACGTCGAAGACGCGCGCATCATCACCGAGAGCATCGGCGCCGACAAGGACAGCTGGCAAGCTGTCCGCGAACATCTGCCGCTGCTTTCCGACGAACGCTGGTATCCGGCGCTCAAACGCGGCTATGCCCAGGGCACCGTTCCGGTGCAGTACGTCGACAACGTCCAGCACTACTACTGGCTGCTGGACCGGCTCAGCGGCACTGAGCTCTACGCAGCGGTACTGCAGGACGAGACGGAAGAGCCCGACAGCTCGATCTAGAGCACGAGCTTTTTACGCGCGGCGCTCGCGAAAAAACGACTGCAGCAACGTCCTTGCTTCGTCTGCCAGCACACCGCCCGCCACGTCCAGGCGATGATTCAGGCGCGGATCCTGAGTCAGGTTCATGATCGATCCGGCCGCCCCGGTCTTCGGATCCGCCGCGGCATAGACCAGGCGCGCGACCCGCGCGTGCACCATCGCCGCAGCGCACATCGGGCAGGGCTCCAGCGTCACGTACAGCACCGCCCCCGGCAGCCGGTAGTTACCGACACGCTCGCCGGCCTG
>JASFSD010000168.1:0-6069 GCA_050114575.1 Gammaproteobacteria bacterium
ATCAGGCCGCTCGTTCTGAGCGTATCTTCAACAGCACGGCGAAGTGATTGGCGTGTGAGCTTACCGCGTCTGAAACAGATCAACAGCGCACCGGCCGCACCCACTGCGGCTGCCTCTGAAGGCGTGATCCAGCCGATAACGATACCGCCCGTCACGACGAGTACCAGAATCCCAATGTCAACTACGCCACGCAGCGCGGCATGACGCTCTGCCCAGCTTGCCCTCCCGGTGCTCGGCGCGATTTCCGGACGCCAGCGGACGAGCAGAGCGATGACCAGAAAATAGCTCAACATCTGCGTCAGGCCCGGAATGATCGCAGCAGTGAACAGCGTTCCGATCGACTGCTCCGCGATAATGCCAAAAACAATCAGGGCGCCAGACGGCGGAATCATTTGACCGAGCGTGCCGCCCGCGGCAACGCTGCCCGTCGCCAGCGCATTTGAATAGTTACGTTCGCGCATTTCCGGGACCGCCACCAGCCCCATGGTCGCCGTCGTCGCCAGACTCGACCCGTTAATCGATCCAAACCCGGCACAACCGGCCACCGAGGCAATCGCGAGGCCGCCGCGCCGATGGCCGAACAACTTCGAGGCGAGCGTGAAAAAGTCGCGGCTCGCTCCTCCTGCGAAACAAAGGTGAGCCATTAGCATGAACAGCGGCAGCGTCCCGAGTTCGTAACGTGTCATCGTCTCGAACACGAGCACACCGGACTTGATGATCGCCGGTTCCAGCCCCAGCACCAGGACGAGCCCGCCAAGACCGGCAATCCCGAGAGCAACACCGATCGGCATTCCACTCAGAAGTAACAATAACAGTACGCCGACACCCGCCAGGCCGATTACAGGCTGCCCGCTCACTGAGCGTCCCGCCCGAGGAGCCGGCGCAATGAAAAAATCAACAATGCTGCCAGCGAAATCGCTGTGGCGATTCGCAAGGGTCTATACGGAATGTGCAGCAACTCGCTTTCTTCATGGCCAAACCACAGATCCGCGGCTATCCAGACCGTGCCGGCAAGCAGTGCTGAAAAGAGCAACACTCCGGCCAGCGCGTGAAATTTTTCCAACCACTTTCGGACTGGGCCCGGCAGGCGCGCTGAGACGAGATTGACCCGGGCATGCGTGTTGTCCATCGTCGCGATGATCAACGCTCCGGCAGCGGCGACCAAAACCGCGCCTTCGACGATTTCGATGGATCCGAGCAACGGGATACGAACCTGCCGGCCCAGCATGGCCAGAGCATCGACGGCCATTGCGACAAGAAGTCCGCCACCGGAAATCCAGATCAACGCGCGTCGGAGCGTCCGTGCGTTCATGCTGCCATCCAGATATGCGGCGAACGACGCACCCACTCACACCTCGGCAGTGCCGCCTTGGTCGATATGGCTTGGATATAGTCGATGACTGCTTCAGCGCGTTGATCGGTGACGCAAACCGGACGCCCGGGGGGCTCGACATGCATAGGCACGAGGCCTGTCGCCAGGCTCCCGTCGCGCCGAAGGATCACGAGACCGAGCACACCGTGAACGGCTTCCGGATGAAACGGCGCCAGCGTGTAACGAGGATCCGGCTCGAACCCGAACAGTTCGCGGCGTCGCCTGGCCCAGGCCGCCCGCACCGGATGATCCTGTCCAGGATCGAGCGCCCGGGTCACCACACAGGCGTTTCCGAGGCCATGAAAAACCGGCCGCCCGGCGCTGATCTCGATTCCCCTCAGTATGTGCGCGTGATGACTGACGACTACGTCAGCACCTGCCGCCAGGGCCACGTGGGCCAGCGGCCGTTCGTAGGGCGCCAGTCGAGCCGGCGTGTGCACGATACCTTTATGGAGAGCGACGATCGTAACGTCGGCCGCGTCCCGCGCCGCAGCGATATCAGAGCGCAGCTGCTCAATCGCTGAAGCAGCCGGCTCCGTCAGCTCCGCTGCCGGGCTTACCGAGCCGCCGTCAGCAGCCAGAATCTCGAGAAAGTTGCAGCCTGCCCCGTCACTCCTTGCCCAGGAAGCTTCCGGGCCAACACAGTTATAACTGAGCACCGAGACCCGCCGCCCACGGCTACTGATTCTGGCCGGAACGCGAGCCAGCTCCAGCGTGGCACCGGCACCAGTATGTGCGATGCCCAGTTCATCGAGACGCGCAATTGTGTCGCTGACGCCTTCCGCGCCCCGGTCGGCAATGTGATTACCTGCGAGCGTCAGCGCGGAAAAACCGGCGCGCGCCAGCGCATCGAGATGGTGCGGTGGCGGAGCCGACGCCGGCACATCACCCTCGAGCTCGACACCGCGCAAGGTGTGAGGAACTTCGAGATGCCCGATCGCAAGATCGGCAGACGCGACTGCCTGCGCAATACCCGCCAGCCAGTGATCCGGGTCCTCCGCATCGAGCACCAGATCGCCTGCCACCAGGACGACGAGATCTTCCGGCGATTGAATCGCCTTCGCCAGCTCGTCCCGCACTCAGTTCGACCCCAGCGGCAGATCGATTCGCGAACCTCCGGCGCGACCCAGAGACACGTCTATCGTTGGCGGCGGATCCGTTCGAAGATCGTCGATATTGCGCTGTCGCGGATCGGCGCCCGTGATCACCAGACGCAGCCGATGGCCGCGCGCGACGACATGAGAGACGGGCGTCAGCGCGAAACTCATCTGCACTTCCTGATCTGCTTCGAGCGGCGCGTAGTCCGCTTCGAGACCCGTATGCCACGGAACGCCGAGCGTGTCGTACGGCGCGTCTCCGGTCTTGCGGTACGCGGCTCCCAATCGCCCGAAGGCAATGACTGAAACCGCGCCCTCCGGTGAGACTGATTCGAGGTAGGCAAACAAGACCGGTTCGGGTTGATCGGCGCTCAGTGCGAGATGCACTACCGGATAGCCGGTCAGAGTTAGCGATTCATTCAATACATCGGACGTAAACGTCAACCCGCGACCATCCTGCGAATCGACCCAGAATGCGAAATACTCATTGGCGCCGACATCGTAATCGACCTGAAATCCAACTCGCTCCCGGCGCGCGCGGTGAGTTTGCAGACTGAGGTCGCCATCTGCTTCAGCTGCCAGGTACCAGGTTGCTGTCGGCGCGCGTACCCCGGGCCACTGGTCATCGCGATGCCAGTTCTCGCCTGCATCGGCGTCGTTGAGCCACCAGGTGACTCGTGGCGAGGGCGCAGCCGGCTCAATGCCGCGGAGGTGTTCGTCGAAGAAACCCTTGACGATCGCAGTCATGTCGAGGCCACGCGGCTGGGCGCAGTGCGAACCCGGCCCCAGCAACAGCCGCGCATCGAGATTCTCGGCCGCCATGATCATCTGCGAGGTTGGCTCATCCTCCCAGTTGCTCCAGAAGTAGAACGCGATGCCGGACTTTTTCAATACATCGAAGTAGGTGTACGGGCCAACTTCCTCCCAGAACCGGCTCCCGGTCAGCGACGAGTAACTGTCACGAAACGGCATGCCGTACCACAGGGGCGCCATCGGCGTGTTCCCGACATGCTGCGCGACCGCCGCGCGCAACAGGCTGCCGTCCGGGTCGGTATCCAGGGGAACGCTGGCCAGGTCGTCGCTCAACGGTTCCTCGGGACGCGTGTTGAACTGCGCCGTTACCCCACCCTTGCGCACGAATCCGAATTTGTCGAGATCGCTGGCGCCTGCGAACACGGCCTTCAGCGCGGGAGGCGCCGTGGTCGCGACCTGAATCGCGGAGCCGCCCAGATACGAGCAGCCGTACATGCCGACATCGCCACTCGACCACGGCTGTTCGGCCAGCCACTGGACGAGATCGTAGCCGTCACTGGCCTCCGTTCGATCCTGGAATCCGCGCCGGTAACCGAAGGACGCGCCCTTGCCCCTGACATCGGCAACGGCCAGCGCGTAACCGGCGTCGAGCAAGGCTGCGTCGGCGCCGCCTGCAACGCTCGGGCCGGAGATCCTGCCGGTTGCCGCGTAAGTTCGTGCCCGATACGGCGTAAACGCGAAGACGACGGGCTGCGGCTCAGTCAGCAACCTGCCCGCGCGAGCAGGTCGCAGCACGTGCATCGCCAGCAGCGTGCCGTCGCGAACGGGCACGTACACCGACTCGCGAAACGGTCCCTCGGGATCCGGCAGCTGTTTCTGCCGCACGGTCCATGCCTCATCGCGGCATAGCCGGCAGTCTGCGCCCGCGAAGTCCCAGCTCGCATCCGCATCGCCCTTCAGCTGCCAGTCCAGCCAGCGTGCGCTGACCTGGGCCCAGGTCCCACCATCAGGCTCGGAAAAGGTTCCGCCATGTCCCACTGGAAGCTCGCCATAGAACACCGGCACGCTATTGATCCGTTCGACATCGTCGATTGCATTTGGATAGGCGATATCGGCCGGACCACCGATAAGGTACATGACCGGGCTGTGCAGGTTTAGCAGCTGCGACTTATCGACATCGACGCGGCTGCGCCCGCTACCCGGGACATTGTAGATACCGCTGTTCAACACCAGCGTCGTGTCGATGCGAGGATCATCAGACACGGCAAGCGCCTGCAAACCGCCGCAGCTGTGCCCGCCAACAGCGATGCGCGTGACATCGATATGCCCGTAAAAATCTCCGCCATCGAGTTCCGTTTGCTGCGCTGCCCAGTCGATAGCCTCAATCATCTGGCTGGCCTGCGTCGCGTCCCGCGATCCGTCGGCTGGTGCCGGCGGGCCACCGCCTGGCGGCCCGAGCGCAACGATGACATAGCCCTGCGACGCGATCTGACGCAGGTAGGCGGCATGGGCGAGTCCGTTGTTGCTGCAGCCACCGTTACCCCATACGTACAGCGGCAAGGCTTGGCGAGGCCAGTCGACGGGCCTGAAAACGGTGTGCCCCTGCAGTTCGGGTCGCGCCTCGGCAATCGCCGGAAACGGGCCGCTGCCGGATGGCTCGCCCACGAACTGAGCGTGCGCCTCGATAGCATGGAACCCCAGAACGATCGTCGGAGCGACAATCACCAGAGAGTTAAATAGTCGCATGACGCTTACCTCAGAGAAGCAGCCGGCCCTGACGCTACAAACGTCAGGGCCGGCCGGCGAGCAACGCTTCAGATCAGCGCAATGATCGCGAGTCGGTTACCCAGTTCGGGTCCTGGCAAAGAACACAGTCTCCACCCACGAAGAAGCCGCGAGCGTCGTCGGAGGTATCACCCATCAGCTGCCACTTGAGCCAAGGCACGATAGCCGCTCCATACGCGCCACCATTATCCTGATTGTAGGTGCCGCCATGGCCGACCGACGGATAGGCGCCGTAGAAAACCGGAATGTCGGCAGGAAGATCTTCGAAATCGCGCAACCCGTTGGCGTACGCAATGTCCGACTCGCCGCCCGTCACGATAATGACGGAGCCCTGTATATCGTTATAGAGTTCCTCATCGGCCTCGAACAAGCCGCTGTTCCAGATACCGACGGTCGCGACTCGCGGATCGTTGGATGCGCCGTAGGACATCAGGCCTCCGCACGACATGCCCATCGCCGCAACACCTGAAACATCGACCTTGTCGTAGAAACGGCTGTTGCGATCCTCGGCCTGGGCTTCCAGCCAGTCGATGGCGGCAATCAGATCGGTGCCATTGACCATGTTACCCATACCCGCGGGCGGACCGCCGGCGCGACCGCCCGGACCGGCGCCGCCTGCGCGCGGACCCCCTCCTTGTGGCGGACCACCGGCCGACGCGCCTCCACGTGCGGGACCGGCAGCACGCTCACCGCCAGGCGCTCCGGGACCTCCGGCCCCTGCGCCGATGCCACCGGGAGGACCATCGGCAATGATCACGAATCCATGTGAGGCGACTTCGGACAGAAACTCGGCGAACATCATGCCGTTATCCGCACACCCGCCTTCGCCCCAGACCATGACCGGATGCCGATCCATCGACAACTCGGCCGGCCGGAAGATCGTATGTGTCTCAAGGCCAGGATCATGCTCGATGACAACGCTATAAGGCCCGGTCAGCGACGCCCCGGTTTGCTCGTAGTCAACAACAGTGACGTCCTGCCCGAAGGCACTCATGGTCGCTGCAGCCGAAAACGCGCCCGCCATTAACTGGCACAACGGTCTTAAAGGTCTCTCTACCCTGC
>JASFSD010000169.1:0-6065 GCA_050114575.1 Gammaproteobacteria bacterium
CACGACTGCGTCCGTCGATCCAGCAACGGCGCCGTTTTGCAGTTGGCACAAGCTTTGCTTACTAAATAGCGGGCAGGGGTGATCGGCGACCCGACTCAGTGGCTCCCCCCCTACACAAGATTCGGTTGCCGGTCGCTTCTGCCCTCCAAGTACAGCCGGCAAGTGATCTGTCACAATAGTCTTCCGTTCAAACCTGCGGACTTCTGACTTGGACAGCGACATCGACCAACGAACCGGCTGGCCCGACGAGCTTTGCGTCGTGCTGAATGATTACCCCCGCGAGACCTGGCCATCCACACGGTCGTCCATGGCCCGGTTCTGGATCGATAAGCACAACTATCTGCGCCGCCAGGCCGATGCACTCCAGTCGGCCAATGACGAGTTCCGCGCAGCCCGCATCAAGGCACCCGAATTCGGTGGCTGGCTGGCGCCGCGATTGCAGGGCTTTCTCGCCGAGCTGCACGGACACCACCAGATCGAGGACTATCACTATTTCCCGGCTTTCCGCTCGGCAGAGCCGCGCCTCTCGGCGGGCTTCGACGTGCTCGCGAAAGACCACGAGCTCGTGCACCAGGGAATCGTGTCTATCGTCGAATCCATCAACGGGTTCTTTTCGACGATCAACCCTGACGCGGACAGCGACGAGGATGCCCAGCGCCACGCAGCCGACCGCTACATCGAAGCGAGCGAGCAACTGCACCGGCGCCTCGAGCGGCACCTGGCCGACGAGGAAGACCTCATCATCCCACTGATGATCCGGCAGGACGAAGGCCCGCGATGACGCGGCGCAACCGAGCGCCGGGGTGAACGGGCCGACCGGCGATGCCATAATCGGCCGATGGTCAACCTTGCGCGCCGCCTGGCAACCGTAATCGTTGCGCTGCTTGCCGGCACCGCAGGCGCTCAGGACCGTTCCCTGTCTCCTGCCCTGGACCCGTCCTGGAACGTTCGTGCCGACGGCGAGTGGCATTTCGCCCGACTCGTCTATCAGGGCGCCGGCTCATACCGCCGCGGCAGTCGGTTCGATACCGATTGGCCCGAGGCAGAAATTCACCTGCGTCAGGGCCTCGACCGACTCACTCGCGTGCAGACCGGTCCCGACACCTGGATAGAGCTCGACGACGAAGACATCATGAACTATCCATGGCTCTATGCGGTCGAGGTCGGTTACTGGTATCTCGACGAATCCGACGCCGCGCTGATCCGCGAATATCTCCTACGCGGCGGCTTTCTCATGGTCGACGATTTCTGGGGCACGAACCAGTGGCTCGGATTCGAGGAGTCGATGCGGCGGGTTTTCCCGGACCGCCCGATCGTCGAAATCGACGAGTCCGATACGCTCATGACGCTCATTTACGATCTCGACAAGAGCGTTCAGATTCCGGGCCGCAATTACTTCCGGACCGGCGTCACCTGGCAGCAGGATGGCTATACGCCGCATTGGCGCGGCATCTATGACGATGACGGCAGGCTCATGGTGGCGATCAATTTCAACATGGATCTCGGCGACGCCTGGGAGCACGCCGACGACCCGCGTTATCCGGAGCCGTTCACGGGGCTCGCCTACCGTTTCGCCGTCAACTACGTCATCTACTCGATGACGCACTGAGCTTCGCGAGCGGCAATTCAGTCGTCAGGGTACGCGGCCAGCAGCTGTGCGATGTCGCCGCCTGACAGCCCCGACTCGTTGACGATGTCCCGCCGGCGCTCGAGCCTTGCGCGGTAACGGCCGAAGAATGCGTCGATATCCCCGCCGAATCCGAAAAAGTACATGACGTCCTCGAAATCGGCGGTGTGGACCATGCCGAGCGCATGTCCGATCTCGTGCAGGCAGGTCAGATACACGATCGTTTCACGCAGCAGCGGGTCGGCCCGCACGGCCGAGGCAATGTCCGGACCGAGTGCTTCCGTATCCGCGCGTACGTAGACTTCAGCGCCCCGGCGCCCGGAGACTCGTATCGGCCGCATTTCGCCATATTGACCGGCACGGAGCGCATCGAAATAGACGCGGATCAACGCGTCGCCCTCGTCTGCAACGGTGACCCTGATCCGCCCCTGGGAATGCCTGACCCAGTCATCCAGCGCCCAGGTACACAGCTCTGCATCGGCACGCAGCGCGGGATCGTCGCTGACCGAATTGGCGACGAAGAATCCCAGCCCCGTGTCGTTGTCGAGTGGCGCGATGAGCTCGAGCGGCGCGGGACCCTGCGCATCGACCGAGCGGGCGCCAACGGCGCAGACGGCGAGCGCGAGCCAGAGACAGCCCCGGCCGGGGATCGGCCTAGTCGAGCTTGAAGACCTTCTCGGCATTCTTCTGATACAGCAGCTCCCTGCGCTCGGCAGAAATCGGCAGGTTGTCCGTGACTGCAACCTCCTCGGGCACGTACTGATAGGGGTAATCCATTGCGTACAGGACTCGCTCTGCTCCGAGAACCTCCTGCGCATACAGAATCGCGGGCTCGAATGCCATGCCGCTGGTCGTGACATAGACGTTTTCGCGCATGTAGTCGCTCGGCGCTTTGGCAAGCGGCCGGAAGTTGGCATAGCGCTTGGTCTTGACGATGAGGCGCTGAAAGAAATCGACGCGGAACAGCCAGTAGGGAATGCCCTCGCCGAGATGGCCGACGACGATCTTGAGATTGGGAAAGCTGTCGAACAACCCGCAAACGATCAGGCGCAGCAGATGCATTCCGGTCTCGACGGCGAAACCGTAGATTGCGCCGTCGAGGCCGGCCTCGAGCAGCGGCTCGATCATGGCCGGGGGCGGCGTCTGCGGATGGATGTAGACCGGCACATCGAGCGACTCGGCAGCGGCGAAAATATCCCAGAACTTCTCGTCGTCCAGATATTCCCCCTGGGTATGGGAATTGATGATCGCGCCTTTGAACCCGAGCCGCGTGACCGCCCGCTCGAGCTCGGCTGCCGCCGAGGCGGGGTGCTGAGGAGCGATTGCCGCGAGCGCCGAAAACCGGTCCGGACGGGCCGCGACCGCCTCGGCCAGCTCGTCGTTGTAGTCGGTCGCCAGCCCAACGGCCGTATCGGCATCGAACACCTGGATGCCGGGCGCGGTCAGCGAGATCACCTGATGATCGATCCCCGTGGCGTCCATATCGGCCAGTCTGAGCTCGCCGAGATTCTCGAGCCGCTCGACGACCTTGCGGGTCCAGGCGCTGTCGTTGAACAGGAAATATCCCATCAGGCTCTCGAATCCAGGATCGTACGTGGAATGATCCCGGACGATTCCACGGTAACGCTCGAGCAGATCGGGCGGCGCATAAGCCTCCTCGGTCGCTATGCGTTTACAGCCAATCTCTGGATCCCGTTCCGCCATGTCGCGCTTTTCGGCCGCGTTAACGCCCGCCCTTTCATGTAGACTGCCGGCAACAATAACAGAGGGCCACGTGGGGAGCATGCCCGTAACGCAACTCGAGCACTATCTGGTCGTCAGCGACGAGCTGGAGCGAACCAGGGACTTCTACTGCGACATTCTCGGTCTGGCGGTCGGCGATCGCCCGGATCTCGGCTTCGCCGGCTACTGGCTCTATCTGGGCGACGTCGCCTGTCTGCACCTGGCCGACCGGGAGAGCTATACGGACTACAAGGCCCGAGTGGGAACGCCTGTGCCCCAGCAGACCGTGGATACGGGAGCCATAGACCACATCGCATTCAATGCCACGGGCTTCGACTCGACAATCGAGATGCTCCAATCACGAGGGCTCGAGTATCGGCGTAACGACATCGACGACATCGGGCTCAAGCAGTTATTCATCCAGGACCCGAACGCAATCACCCTGGAGCTCAACTTTCGCGACTGAAGAGGAATGGCGAGTGACGACAACGGACTATGGTTTCATCGGTATCGGCAGGATGGGAGGCCCAATGGCAGGCAGACTGCTCGACTCGGGCATTTCGCTGACCGTATACGACGCATCGGCCGATGCCGTCGAGGCACTCGCTGCACGCGGCGCCGTCGCCGCCACGTCGGCGGCCGAAGTCTGCTCGAAGGCCAGGTCCGTGTTCCTGAGCCTGCCCACGCCGGATATCGTCGAGGCTGTTTGCCTTGGCGAGAAAGGCGTCCAGGACGGTAGCAGCGTCAAGCACGTCGTCGATTGCTCGACGACCGGGCCCAGGGTCGCACGTATCGTTGCCGCAGAACTGGAGCAGGCCGGCATCGAGTATCTCGACGCACCTGTGAGCGGCGGCATCAAAGGCGCTCGCGAGGGCACTCTGGCCGTCATGGTCTCGGGCTCCAAGCCCGTTTACGACCTGGTCGAGCCGGCGCTCGCAAACTTCGGCAAGCTGTTCTACGTCGGCGACAAAGCCGGCCAGGGCCAGATCATGAAGCTCGCCAACAACCTGCTCGCGGCTGCAGCCATCGTGCTCTCGTCCGAGGCGATCACCATGGGGGTCAAGGCGGGACTCAACCCGAGCCAGATGTGCGACATCATCAATTCGGGCAGCGGACGCAACAGCGCGACTCAGGACAAGTTTCCTCGCTCGGTCATACCGCGCAGCTTCGACTTCGGTTTCGCCACTGGCCTCTCTTACAAAGACGTCCGCCTTTGCCTGCAGGAAGCCGACGAGCTCGGCGTGCCGATGGTTGCGGGCGCGGCCGTGCTGCAGATGCTCGCCGTGACCAAAGCCAAGTTCGGAGCCGATTCCGACTTCACGTCCATCGCGCGCGTCGTCGAAGAGTGGGCCGGAGTCGAGATCAAGGACTGAACCAGGCCGACCATTGAGCGCGGCGCAACACGTTGAAAACTTTCTGCAGCTGATGACGGCCGGCATCCTGACCGGCGTCATCTACGGGCTCATGTGCGTCGGCCTTTCGCTGATCTTCGGCATCATGCGCGTGATCAATTTCGCGCAGGGCGAATTCATGATGCTCGGCATGTACGCCGCATGGTACTGCTTCGGCATTCTCGCCGGGGTGGCATTCCTTCCCGAGGTGATAGCGCCGTTCGTTGCCGCTCTGGTGGCCGGCCCATTCGTGTTTCTCGTCGGGCTCGTTCTGCACAAGTTGCTGGTAAGCCAGGTGACCGGAACCAGCGCCGCCTCGCTGGATTCCGAGGGGCACTACGCGCAGCTCATCCTGACGCTCGGAATCTCGCTCGCTCTCGCGAGCGGAGCGGAGATGTGGCTCGGCACAGCGCCCGTGTCGATCTCGACCCCGCTGTCGTCTACGCCATGGATCATCGGGCCGCTCGTCGGCGAGGACATCATGATCTTCGTCAACCAGGCGCAGACAGCGGGCGCGCTGATCGCCGTGGGCGTGGTCGTCGCCTTTGCCACGCTGATGGCCAGGTCGCGCATCGGGCGCTCGCTGCGCGCGGCGGCCGACAACCCCGAGGCGGCAATCTATATGGGCATCGACGTCGACAAGGCCTATCGAATGGCGTTCGGGCTCGGCGTCGGCATCACGGCCATCGGCGGCGGCCTGCTCGCATCGACGAACCCGTTTCAGCCCCACATCGGCCTCGAGTTCGTGATCGTCATGTATGCCGGCGTCGTCCTCGGCGGCCTGGGCAGCATCGGCGGGGCCTTTTTCGGCGGTCTCGTCATCGGTCTGGTGCAACAGCTCTCGGCGCTGATTCTGCCGACGCAACTGCAGAACACGTCGATCTTCGTCTGCTTCCTGGTCATCATTCTGCTCAAACCCGACGGCCTCTTCGGCCGCGCCGAGCGCCGGGCCTGAGCC
The DNA here is from genome assembly GCA_050114575.1 of Gammaproteobacteria bacterium. GTDB lineage: Bacteria > Pseudomonadota > Gammaproteobacteria > Steroidobacterales > Rariloculaceae > DATCZB01. Next base: position 5,699 of record JASFSD010000169.1, read on the forward strand.
GTGTACTCGACCGCTGCGCCGAGGCACTGGCCGTGGATCCTCGCATTCGGGGTGATCTACGGGCTGATAACGATCTTGGTCAGCAATTCCTACTACCAGCTGATCATGAGCAATGTGCTCGTCTGGGCGGTCATGGGACTTGCCTGGAACCTGCTCAGCGGCTACAGCGGCCTGATCTCTTTCGGCCACGCAGCATTTTTCGGGCTCGGCGCCTACTTCGTGGTCCTGACACAGGTGAACTTCGGCCTGACGCCCTGGATCGGCATTCCGCTGGCCGGTCTGGTCGGCGGTCTGGCGGGGATCGTCGTCGGCATTCCGACGTTCAGACTCCGCGGGCACTATTTCGCACTCGCCATGCTCGCGTACC
>JASFSD010000170.1:0-6002 GCA_050114575.1 Gammaproteobacteria bacterium
CGATCTCGGCTGCGCCACCCACAGCCCGATGTGGGAGGGGGTGCACACGCTGCTGTTCGAAGCTTCGCGCGAGTGGCTCGAGGCCGGCACCGTCAACGGCGAATCCTCCGGCACCCTCCGCCTCGGCTACTGAAAGAGGGGTCAGAGCCCTTTCGCGCGAGAAGAACGGGCTCGATCACGTACTGCCGTTGACGAGACACGCCGTGAAGCCATCCATGGCGGCTCCGCGCGCGCATCCCTGCGCGCGAGGGTCTCGTCAACGGCAGTACGCGCTCGAACCCTAAGACGCGCGAAAGGGCTCTGACCCCTCTTTCAGTTCGGCAGTGCCAGGGCGACGAGCTCGGCGGGGCCGGGCTGGCCGATTGAGACCACGATGTACTGCCGGCCGTCCAGCATGAAGGTCATCGGCTTGGCGCCGGTTGCCCCGGGCAACTCGATCTCGGCGATCGTTGCTCCCGTGGCTTTGTCGAGCGCGCGCATGACGGGTGCGCCGTTCCAGCCTTCGCCGGCGAAGAGCAGCGACCCGGTTGCGAGCAGCATGGCGCGCGTGAAGCCGCCGGTCTGCGGCACGTCGACGCCCTCGAGGGCCGGATTGGTCGCAATGCGCTCCGGCGTCTCACCGTTCGGCACCATCCAGGCATGCTCGCCCGTGTTCATGTCGATCGCGGTGATCCGGCTCCAGGGCGGCTTGACCAGCGGCAGCCCGAGCGGCTGCGGCACCTGACCGGCAGCGAACACCCAGTTGACGTCGGTGCCCTCGTCACGGCGGACCGCAGCGGCGGCCGGGCTCGTATTCGAAGGCACGTAGAGCATTCCGGTCTCGGGATCCGCAGCGCCGCCCTCCCAGTTGGTGCCGCCGCCGTAATTCGGCAGCATCAGCACGCCGCGTACGCCGTCGCCCTGGTCGAGCGGTGGCGCCGGCGTGAACATCGGCCCGAACTCAAGACCTGCGGCCTCGACCTCGGCCAGCGCCGCCGCCCGGATCTCCGGAGTGAAATCGATCAGATCGTCTTCGAGCACGCCCTGCCGGTCGTATGCCGCGGGCCTGGTCGGTTTCGGCTGCGTCGGCGACGTCCACTCGCCCGGAACGTCGGAGGCACCGACGGGCACCTCCTCGATCGGCCAGAGCGGCTCGCCCGTTTCGCGGTTGAAGGCGTAGGCGAATGCCTGTTTGGTCAGCTGTACGACGGCCTTGACGGGCTCGCCGTCGACCGTGACATCGAGCAGGATCGGCGCCGTCGGGTTATCCCAGTCCCAGATGTCGTGATGGATCAGCTGGTAGTGCCAGACCCGCTCGCCGGTCTCGATATCGAGCGCGACCAGGCTGTTCGCGAACAGGTTGTTGCCGTGCCGCGGGCCGCCGTAGAAGTCGCCGGTCGGCGCTTCGACCGGCAGATAAACCATGCCGAGCTCGGGATCTGCCGAGAGCGGCCCCCAGGCGCCGGCGTTGCCGGTGTAGTCGGCCGAGCCGTCGAGCCAGGTCTCGTAGCCGAACTCGCCCCGCTCCGGGATCGTATGAAACGTCCACAGGTGCCGGCCGGTCCTGACATCGTAGCCGTTGATGTCGCCCTTGGTCTGCGTCTTCGAGTTGGGCCTCGCGCCGACGCCGTGGGCGGGCCCGACGACGATAACGTCGTTGACCACCATCGGCGGCGAGGTCGAGCCGATGATGATGTTGTCCCTGGGGCCGCGAATGTAATCGAGCATGTCGACGACTCCGGCGTCACCGAAGCTCTCTATCGGTAACCCCGTATCGGCATCGAGCGCAGCGAGATGAAAGCCCGGCGTCACCGTGATGATACGGCTGTCGCCCTGGCCATCGGTCCAGTAGCCGACGCCCCGGCCCGACATCTTTCGCGGTGCGGCGTCGAAGCGCTCGCCTTCGTCGGGCCGCCAGAGCCAGAGCGTCTCGCCCGTTCGCGCATCGATGGCGACGACATTGCGCGTGGTGCCGGCCACCGCGTAGAGAACGCCGTCGACCATGAGCGGCGTGACCTGGCTCCGGGATTCCGGGCGCGGCCCGAAATTCGCGGCGCTCCAGCGCCAGACGACTCGAAGCTCGTCGACGTTCGACGCATCGATCTGGTCGAGCGGAGAATAATGCTGAGCGTAGGAGTTACCGCCGTAGTACGGCCATTCGACAGTCGCCCCTGCGCTGGATTGGGCCGAGGCGTATCCGTGCGTCAGCGCGAGCAGCATCGCCGCCAGGATTGTTGTTCGTTTCAAATCTTGTTCCCCCCAAAAGTGCAGGTCGGGCCGGGCCGGCCTTGCCCCCAAAGCCCGAATAGTACGTCAAAGCCCCCGCCGGGGCCGATTCCGGCCGTTGCCCCGGGCAATTATCTTCGCGTTGAATTCGCCGAAGGCTTGGTCTAGGGTCGAATCTGCCTCAGGTCCGCCTATCCGGAGACTGATCGATGAGCATCGTTTCACTGCGCGTCAACGGCGCAATCCACGAGGTCGATATCGAAGCATCGACGCCGCTGCTATACGTGCTGCGCAACGACCTCAACCTGAAGGGCCCGCGTTTCGGCTGCGGGCTCGGTCAGTGCGGCGCGTGCACGGTGATCGTCGACGGTGTCGCAACCCGCTCATGCGTCATGCCCGCATCGCAGGTCAGCGGCGAAATCACGACACTCGAAGGCCTCTCCGCCGATGGCGAGCTCGATCCGCTGCAGCAGGCCTGGATCGACGAGCAGGTGCCGCAATGCGGCTACTGCCAGAACGGGCAGATCATGACCGCCAGGGCGCTGCTCGATCGGAACCCGAATCCGACCGACGCCGAGATCCGCCAGGGCATGGAGGGTGTGCTCTGCCGCTGCATGACTTACTACCGGATTCAGGCGGCCATCAAGCGGGCGGCCGGCGCATGAGCACACCGCTTCGCTTTCCCGCGGCCCTCGAAGCTCGACTGCAGGAGCTGAACCCGTCCACGTCACGCCGGAGCTTTCTCGCTTCCTCGGGCGCGCTGGTATTCAGCCTGAGTGCGGCGCTGCCGGCCGGGAAGGCACTCGCGCAGGCCGGCGCTGCCGGACCTTACGCCGACCCCGACTTCCGGCAGCTCGACACCTGGATCGTCATCCACCCCGACAACACGGCCAGCTTTTTCGTCGGCAAGACCGACGGCGGCCAGGGAACCGGCACGGCATTCCGTCAGATGATGTCCGACGAGCTCGACATCGCATACGCAAGCACCCGTCTCTTCATGGGCAGCACCGACATTACGCCCGACCAGGGCGGATCCGGCGGCTCGGACGCCATCGAGCGCGACGGCTGGCCGATGCGGCGTGTCGCCGCCGAAGCGCGCCGGGTCCTGCTCGAGCTCGCAGCGGAGCACCTCGACACGCCCGTTGCAGAGCTCCGCGTCAGCAACGCGACGGTAGCAGCCGCCGCGGACCCCACGAAATCGGTGACCTACTCGGAGCTCGTCGGCGGCAGGCGTTTCGACGTGGCTTTGACGGGAAACAACATCAACGCGACGCGCGGCCAGGCCGACGTCAAGCCCGTGAACGAGCTGCGCGTGGTCGGGCAGCCGATCGAGCGCTACGACATACCGGCCAAGGTCGACGGATCGCTGACCTGGGCCGCCGATGTGAAGCTGCCGGGAATGGTGCATGCACGTAACGTCCGCCCACCCGTCGCCGGTGCCGAGCTCAGGAGTGTCGACGAGTCGTCGGTTGCCGATATTCCCGGATTCGTCGCCGTGATCCGCCGCGGCAACTATCTTGCCGTCGTCTGCGAGCGCGAGGAACAGGCGATCGAGGCCGCCCGCCGGCTCAGCGCGGACTGGGTACCGCCGGCCGAGGCGCCGTTCCCGGCATCGGCGGAGCTGTTCGACTACATGCGCCGCGTCACGCCCACATCGAGTCGCGAATCCGATCTCAGGGGAACGCCCGACGCGGCGCTGACGACCGCCTCGGTGCAGCTCGAGTCGGAATACGAGGTGCCGTTCCAGGGGCACACGGCGATCGGCCCGGCGCACGCACTGGCCGATCCGTCCGACGGCCGGATGACGATCTATTCGAACGACATGAAGTCGTATGGCCTTCGCAACGGCGTCGCGCAATTTCTCGATCTGCCGCGCGAGAGCGTGCGGGTCGTCTACATGGACGGGCCCCAGGTCTACGGGCGCACGGCCGCCGATGATGCGGGTTTCGAGGCCGCGTTTCTCGCCCATGAGCTCGGCCGGCCGGTCCGCATGCAGTGGATGCGCAACGAGGAAACGGCCTGGGACACGAAAGGCCCGGCCTACACCTTCAGGCTCCGCGGCGGGCTCGACCCGGAAGGCCGGATCGTGGCCCTCGAATACGATGCCCGCGCCGCCGACTTCAACCATGTCGGTTACAACGAACCCGACACCGTGCTGATCGCCCAGCTCATGGGCATCCGGCCGGCGCGGCCGGCCGCGGGCCGGGCCGATACGCCTTCGGCCAAATACGGCATTCCCAACCAGCGGATGACGGCGCGCGTCGTCAGCCTGCCCATGATCTGGGAGACGCCGCTCAGAACCGGCAACCTGCGCGACCCCAACGGACCTCAGGTGACGTTCGCCTTCGAGTCCTTCATCGACGAGCTGGCCGCTCTCGCCGGAGCGGATCCCGTCGAGTTTCGCCTCGAGCTCATCGAGGCCAGCGAAGAGGACGATCTGTTCCGCAAAGCACGTTCGCTCGCAACCGTCCGCGCCGCGGCCGAAAGCTACGGCTGGGACTCACGGCCGTCGCCGAATCCGGGGCTCGCCATGAGCTCGGGCCCGGTCGTCTCCGGACGCGGCATCGCCTACACCTACCGCAGCGGCACGATCGCGACCACGATCGCCGAGGTCGAGGTCAATCGCGAAACAGGACGCGTCCGGGTCAAGCGCCTGGTCTGCGCACACGACTGCGGGCTCGTGATCAACCCCGCGGGACTGAAGCAGACAGTCGAGTGCGCCATGCTGCACGGGCTCAGCCGGGCGCTCTGGGAAGAAGTTCGATTCGACAACGAAAAGGTCACGAGCGTCGACTGGGCGTCGCACCCGAGCCTGCGCCACTCGGACACACCCGAATCGATCGACGTCGTCATCGTCAACGGCGACCCCGATCCCGACCGGCCCGACCTGCCGCCGTACGGCGCCGGCGAAGGCAGCCACAAGCCGATGATTGCCGCCGTCGCCAACGCGATCCACGACGCGACCGGCGTCCGGCTGCACCGCGTGCCGTTCCGCCCCGACGACGTGCTCGCGGCGCTCAGGGCGGCGTCCTGACCACAAGGCCGAGGCAGGCTTCGAGATGGGACGGTGGCGCCCGCCCGCTCCGAGCGCTTCACCTTACATAACGCCGGAGGGATATCTCGTGCTCCAGAAGGAGCTCGAAGATATCTGGCTGCGGCGGCGAGAGGTCGTCAAGGCGCTTGCAGCGGCAGCCGCCGAAGGCGACCGCTCGGAAAACGCCGAGTACATCTATCGCAAGAAAGAGCTCGGTGGCATCGACCGGCGCATTCGCTACCTGCAGCAGCGCCTGCCGAAGCTCAAGGTCGTTCGCGAGCAACCGAGATCGGATGCCGTGTACTTCGGGGCGACGGTCGAGATCCGCGACGAATCCGGCACGACCCACGAGTACCGGATCGTCGGGCCGGACGAAGCCGATACGAAGTCGGCCTCGATCAGCGTCGACTCGCCCGTCGCGAAGGCGCTGCTCGGCAAGCGCGTCGAGGAGTCGGTCGACATTGCGACCGCGGAGACGACCACGACCTACTCCATCGTGTCCATACGGTATTAGCAGGCCACGGGCCGATCACGGTTCGAGCAACCGGTAACCGACGCCCTGTTCGGTGGCGATGAAGCGCGGCCTGGTGGGATCGTCGCCGAGTTTCTGCCGCAGGCTGCCGACCAGGACCCTGAGGTAGTGGACGTCCTCGCTGTGGGTAGGGCCCCAGATCTCACGCAGAATCTGCTGATGCGTCAGCACCTGGCCAACGTGGGTCACGAGCAGCCGCAGCAGGTCGTACTCCTTGCGCGAGAGGTGCAG
>JASFSD010000171.1:0-5982 GCA_050114575.1 Gammaproteobacteria bacterium
CGCACCCGAGTATCTCGGACCGACCTCGGAAGTCTCTCTGATCACCGAAGGCGGACGCCGGTTTGCCGAGGTCGGCGGCGCGATGCGGGAGGCCGTGATCGTCGGCGCCAACGACATCGGCAGCATGATCGTTCCAGGGCCCGAGGGTGTTTATCTCGTCGGCACGGGCAGCGTTGGCGTCGCCCAGACTTTCATCACGCTCGGCCTGATCTATTTTGTCGTCATGCTGATCGCTGCGTTCTCCTATCGGCTGCCCGCGCCGGGCTGGCAACCCCCGGGATGGACTCCGCCGGATGCCGAACACCGCCGTAAACGGATGATCGGGACCAACGACGTACATGTCGATCAGGCACTCAAGACACCTCAGTTCTATCAGCTGTGGATCGTTTTGTGCTTCAACGTGACTGCCGGTATCGGCGTGCTCAGCGTCGCGCGGACGATGATGTCGGAGATCTTCGGCACGACCCTGCCCGGCATCGTCGATGGGGCATTCGCCGCGACCTATGTTGCGATGATCAGCGTCTTCAACATGATCGGGCGATTCGTCTGGGCCAGCACCTCCGACTTCATCGGCCGACGCAACACTTACTGGATCTTCTTCGCGCTCGGAATCGTTCTTTACCTTTCGATTCCCTATGCGGCGGGCCAGGTCAGTGTTCAGCCGGCAACCATCTGGCTGATCTATTTCTACGCCGCCACGATGATCATCTTTACGATGTACGGCGGCGGCTTCGCAACGATACCGGCCTACCTCGCCGACATATTCGGCACTGAGCATGTCGGCGCGATCCATGGTCGCCTGCTGACGGCCTGGAGCGTCGCAGGCGTGCTCGGTCCGGTCGCAATCAATTCACTGCGTGACAACGAGATCGCACGGGCGATCGACCGGCTCGTCGCGCAGATCGACCCGGCGCAGTTTGCGGCAACGTTCGGCGCCGGCGTCGATCAGCTCGACACGCTCGTCGCGGCGCAGACAGTCACCATTCCGAAGCTCATGGAGATCGTCCCGCCGGGCACGCCCGATCCCACGAGCTCGTTGTATAACGTTACGATGTACCTGATGGCCGCGCTGCTGGCGATCGCGCTCGTTGCGAATGCCCTGATGCGCCCCGTTCACCCGAAGCACCATATCGAGGCAACGTGAAACGCTCAATCGGACTCCTGGCCCTCGGCCTTGCCCTGACCGCCTGCGAAAGGCCCGGGCCCGAGCAGATACATGCTGCGAGCATCCCGCTCGATTCTCACGTCGACATCCCATTCGACTTCGCAACCGAGGCCGCCGATGCCCGGACGGGCGACCTGCAGGTCAATCTCGACAAGATGCAGGCCGGCGGTCTGGACGCAGGCTTCTTCATCGTCTACGTCGGCCAGACCGAGAGGAACGCGGCCAACTACGCGCGGGCCGCGGAAGCCGCGATGACCAAATTCGAAGCGATTCATCGCATGACCGAGACCTATCCGGAGCTGATCGGCCTTGCAGAGACTGCGGACGACGTAGCGCGCCTCGTCGCCGAAGGCCGGCTCGTGGCCGCCATCGGCATCGAGAACGGGTACGTCATCGGCACCGACCTCGATCTTCTGGACCGTTACTACGAGCTCGGCGCGCGCTACATGACGCTGGTCCACAACGGACACAACGACATCGCCGACTCGGCCCAGCCGAACGCGGATTTCGGTGACGGTGCAACGGAGCACGGCGGGGTCAGCGACTTCGGGGCCGAAGTGATACGACGGATGAATGAGCTTGGAATCATGGTCGACATCTCACATGCGTCGAAGGCTGCGGCGATGGAAGCGATGGAGCTCTCCGAGGCACCGGTCATCGCTTCGCATTCGAGTGTTCAAGCCCTGACTCCGCATGTCCGCAATCTCGACGACGAGACGCTTCTCAGGCTCCGCGACGACGGCGGTGTCGTGCAGATCGTCGCCTACCCGGCCTACATCGGCTCGGACGAGCCGAAGACGGTCAGCGACCTGGTGGACCATATCGACTATGCCGTCGATCTGATCGGCATCGAGCACGTCGGCATCAGCTCCGATTTCGGCGGCGGTGGCGGCATAGAAGGCTGGAACGACGCGACCGAAACGCCCAACATCACGGCCGAGCTCGTACGCCGCGGCTACAGCGCAGATGAGATCGATCTTCTGTGGAGCGGCAACATCGTCCGTGTCTGGCGCGAAGCAGAGCGCGTCGCCGGCCGGCGCTGATCGGCCAGTCTCGGAAATCTTTCCGGTTACCGCGCGATTCTTGTCAGTGGCCGCGCGAGCCTGAGGATTGCCTGCGCCACAAGCCTGAGGACTGCTTTCCGCACGAGGAAACGGAAAGCGGCTGCTACTCGACCCACCAGGTATTCGTCTTGCGCATCGCATCATCGACCTTGGCCGTACGCTCCATCGCGGTCGGGTGGCTTGCGTAGAAACCCTGCTCGAAGCTGGTCGCGGGGCTGCGATAAATCACGCCGAGCGCAACCGGAAAGTCCGGCTCGCTCAGCGCGAGCAGCATGCCAGCGAGATTTGCGTTGGTCTCGTCGTGCGTCAGCACGCGGTCGGGCTCGGCTTCGGCATCGACCAACTCGAGTCCGAGCGTGTCCAGATTGAAGCCGATCCCGCGCTTGCCCTCGTCGAACAGCAGCGGCTTGCCGTGCTCGACTCTGAGCTGCCTCTCGGCAGCATGCGCTTTACCGGCAAACGACTCGAAGACGTCCTCGTTGTAGACGATGCAGTTCTGATAGATCTCAACGAAAGAGGCGCCCGTATGAGCATGGGCGGACTCGAGCACGGCACCGAGACCGGGCTTGTCGACATCGATCGCCCTGGCAATGAACCGGGCGCCCGCACCGAGAGCAAATCTACCAGGTGAAACCGGCGCCTCGAAGGAGCCGGCCGGCGTGGAGGGTGAGCGCGTACCCGGCCGCGAGGTCGGCGAATACTGGCCCTTCGTCAGTCCATAGACTTCATTGTTGAACAGCAGAATCTTGAGATCGACGTTTCGCCGGAGCGCGTGCAGCAGGTGATTACCACCGATCGACAGGCCATCGCCGTCGCCCGTGACCACCCAGACGTCGAGCTCCGGATTCGCCAGTTTGACGCCCGTGGCGACCGCCGGCGCGCGGCCATGAATGGTATGGAAGCCGTAGCTCTCGATGTAGTAAGGAAAGCGCGACGAGCAGCCGATCCCCGAAACGAAGACCGTGCCCTCCCGCGTCGCACCGACGTCCGCCAGCGCTTTGGTCACTGCCTTGAGAATGGCGTAGTCGCCGCAGCCCGGGCACCAGCGCACTTCCTGCTCACTGGCAAAGTCCTTTTGCGTCAGCACGGCACTCATGTCATGTCACCCTTCACCATGGACAGGACGTTGACACCATGCTCAACGCCGAGCAACTTCTCTACGAAAGCAACCAGCTCGCGAACCTGAAACGGCTGGCCACTGACCTTGTTGAACTGGATCGGACTGATGCCGAGTTTGTCGCGAACCACAGTGGCGAACTGTCCGCTGTTCATCTCGGGGATGACGATCTTGTCGAACCGCCCGAGCAGTTCTCCGAGATTCTTCGGCAGCGGCATCAGATGCCTCACGTGAATATGGCTGATCTCAGGCTCGGTGCGCTGCAGCTGCCGGACCGCCTGATAGATCGCCCCGTATGTCGACCCCCAGCCTACGACGGCTATTTTGCCCTGCTCGGGCCCGCGCTCGACGGTCTGTTCGGGGATGAAGTCGGCAACGCGCTCGACCTTCTCGGCCCGCAGGCGCGTCATTGCCTGATGGTTATCGGCGTCATAGGAAATGTTGAACGAGTTGATGTCTTTCTCGAGGCCGCCGATGCGGTGCATGAGCTCGGGTGTCCCCGGAGCTACCCAGGGCCGCGCAAGGGTCGCCGGGTCGCGCTGGAACAGCGCGTCGCGGCTAGCCGGCGGCGGCGCCGTTTGGATCGGCTCGAAGTCGCCGACCTTCGGCAGGCACCACGGCTCGGCAGCGTTGGCGAGATAGCCGTCGGTCAAGAGGAATACCGGCGTCATATGCCTGAGTGAAATCCGCACGGCCTCGATCGCCGCTTCGAAGCAATCGGACGGTGACCGCGCGGCGACGACCGGCAGCGGGGCGTCCGCATTACGACCGTAGACGGCCAGGTAAAGATCCGACTGCTCGGTCTTCGTCGGTAGCCCGGTCGACGGTCCGCCGCGCTGAGAATCGACGATGACGAGAGGCAGCTCGGCACTCATCGCGAGCCCGATTGCCTCCGTCTTGAGCGCAACCCCGGGGCCCGAGCTCGAGGTCACACCGATCGCGCCACCGTAGGATGCACCGATCGCCGCACAGGCCGCGGCGATCTCGTCCTCGGCCTGAAAAATGCCGACGCCGAGGTCACCCATACGTGCAAGCTGATGCAACAGCGGCGATGCCGGAGTAATCGGATAAGAGCAGAAGATCAGCGGCCGGTCGGCGAGCTCGGCTGCCGCCGCAAGACCGAGCGCCAGGGCCTCGCTGCCCCGAACACCCCGGTACTCGCCCGGATCGAACTCGGCGGGATCGGTCGTCAGCTGAGGCAGCGCTGCCGCCAGCTCCGCCGTTTCGCCATAGGCATTGCCGGCACGCAGGGCGGCGCGGTTCGCATCGAGAACGGTCTCGTTCCCGGCAAACTTTTTCTCGAGCCACTGCTCGATGACGCCGACGTCGCGGCCGAACATCCACTGCACGAGCCCGAGAGCCCAGAAGTTCTTGCACCGGCCTGCATCGCTCTTGCTCAGGCCGAAAGGCTTGACCGCCTCGAGCGTCAGTTCGCTCATGTCGACGTCGACAACCTGGTAACTCGCGAGCTCGCCGCTTGCGCGCGGATCTTCGGCATAGCCGGCCTTGGCCAGGTTGCGCGACGTGAAGCTCGCCGAGTTGACGATGATCAGGGCGCCATCCTCGATCAGCGGCAGATTCACCTTGAGCGCAGCCGGGTTGAACGCGACCAGGACCTTCGGGGCGTCGCCCGCCGTCGTGATCGGCCGGGCACCGAGGTTTATCTGATACGCGGAAACACCGAAGGTGGTGCCGACGGGCGCGCGAATCTCGGCTGGATAGTCGGGAAAAGTGGCGAAATCGCGCCCCGACATCGCCGTCGAGGCCACGAACTGTGTCCCCATGAGCTGAACTCCGTCACCGGAGTCGCCGGCGAATCGGACGACGACCGATTCAGCACTCAAATTCTGGCTCGCATCCATAGACTTCGAGGTCTCTCTACCTCGCCCCCGCGTGGCCGGGCGATTCGTTTATTCGGGCAAACGAATCCGCTTACGGCCCTCACTGCACCGTAAAAGAGCGTGATAGTATACCTCCCCCGCCCGCGAGAATAGACAGCGCCACGGCATAAGCATATTTCATGGAACGAACGGATCGTCCGGCAGGGCGGCGCCACGTAAATGCCCAAAGTCACTTTCATCCAGAAGGACGGCAGCTCGTCCGAGGTCGACGCCGTCGTCGGTGATTCTGTCATGGAGACAGCGATCGACAATGACATCGACGGGATCATTGCCGAATGCGGCGGCGCCTGCTCCTGCGCTACGTGCCATGTCTATGTCGAGAGCGGCTGGCTTGATAAGCTGCCGCCGCCGGACTCCCTGGAGGATGGAATGCTGGACTGCGTGATCGACCGCCGGCCAAACAGCCGGCTGAGCTGTCAGATCAGAGTCGGCGATGAGCTAGACGGGATCGTCGTGCACGTTCCCGATTCACAAATCTGAGAGGACTAATTAGCGATGACTTTTCTCGTGCTCGAAAGCTGCATCAAATGCAAGTACACGGACTGCGTCGAAGTCTGTCCCGTGGATTGTTTCCACGAAGGGCCGAACATGCTCGTCATTGATCCGGAGGAATGCATCGATTGCACGCTGTGCGAACCGGAATGCCCGGTCGAGGCCATCGTCTCCGAGGACGATATCCCGGACGGCCAGGAAGAGTTTCTCGAGCTGAATGCCGAGCTCTCGCAGCAGTGGCCG
>JASFSD010000172.1:0-5950 GCA_050114575.1 Gammaproteobacteria bacterium
GAGAGGAAAACAGGTTGGACACACGCGACAATGCGCCGGCCTCGTTCTGCAGCAAGATGGAGATGATGTGGCGCATCGTGGAATGAGGATTCTGGTGGCTTAGCCGATCAATGTTGGCGCAGAACAACGGCTATTGCAATGCAATAGTATTTCGTCAACACTGCCGAGAGCGAACCCATTCCGTCTGAGCCCGCCATGTCCTCGTCAACCACTTCGAAGCCTACGCCATCGAGCACGCACCCGCTTGCAGGTCGCCGCATGTCCGGCGCCGAGATGCTGGTGCAGGTCCTGGCCGACGAGGGTGTCGACACGATCTTCGGCTACTCGGGCGGCGCCATCCTGCCAACCTTCGACGCCGTGTTTCGCTTCAACGCGGAAAACGCTCGCGACGGCAAGGAGCCAATGCCGCTGATCGTTCCGGCCAACGAGCAGGGAGCCGGGTTCATGGCCGCGGGTTACGCGCGGGCCAGCGGTCGACCGGGCGTCGTGCTGGTGACGTCCGGCCCCGGCGCGACCAACTGCGTCACGCCGGTTCGCGATTGCATGGCGGATTCCGTGCCGATCGTCGTTATCTGCGGACAGGTGGCGACCGGCGCCATCGGGACCGACGCCTTTCAGGAAGCGCCGGTCAGCGCCGTCATGGGCGCCGTGGCCAAACACACCTTTCTCGTGACCGACCCGAGCAAGCTCGAGGCCACCATTCGCAGCGCTTTCGAAATCGCGCGCACGGGGCGCCCCGGGCCCGTCGTGATCGACGTCCCCAAGGACGTGCAGAACTGGGAAGGCGACTTTCAGGGCGACGGGCTCCTGGATCTGCCCGGATACGATGCGCGGCTCCGCGAGGTCGAGGCCAGCGAGCTCGACGACGCGCGCTGCGCCGAGTTCTTCGAGCTGCTCGCGGCCAGCGAACGGCCATTGATCTATGCCGGTGGCGGCGTGATCAATGGCGAGGCAAGCGCGGCGCTCGGCGAATTTGCAAAAGCCTTCGGCATTCCGGTAACGACGACGCTGATGGGTCTCGGCTCTTTCGACACCACGCACCCTCTGGCGCTGCATATGCTCGGCATGCACGGGCTCGCGAGCGCCAACTACGCCGTTGATGACTGCGATCTGCTGATCTCGATGGGCGCGCGATTCGACGACCGGGTTGCCGGCGTCCCTGACAAATTTGCCGCGAATGCCAGGAAGATTCTGCACTTCGACATCGACCCGTCGGAGATTCACAAGGTCAAGACAGCCGACTGGTTTCACATCGGCATCCTGCGCAAGGCGCTGGAACGCCTGACGGCTTACGGTCGGCAGAACCGCGTCACACCCGACTTCGAAAAATGGCATGGTGAGATTGCGGAGCTGAAGTCGACCTACGGGCTCAACTACGACCACGACAGCGAGCTGATCCAGCCCTACTATGTCATCGAGACGATGAACCGTATCGCCAACGGCAAGGCCATCATCGCCACGGGAGTCGGTCAGCATCAGATGTGGGCCGCACAGTACTTCGACTTTCGCGAGCCGCGGCTCTGGCTGACATCGGGCAGCATGGGAACCATGGGCTTCGGGCTGCCAGCCGCCATCGGTGCGCAATTCGCGCGTCCCGACAAACTCGTTATCGACGTAGACGGCGACGCGAGCATCCGCATGAATCTCGGCGAGCTCGAAACGGCAGCCAGCTACGACCTGCCCGTAAAAATCATCGTCCTCAACAACTACGGCGATGGCATGGTGATGCAGTGGCAGCGTCTGTTCTTCAAAGGCCGACTCTCCGCCAGCGACAAGTCGCTGCGCAAGAAAGACTTCGTCAAAGCCGCCGAGGCGGATGGCTTCGGCTATGCGAAGCGCCTCGACAGGAAGGCCGATGTGCCGGCGGTGCTGGAAGAATTTCTGAGCTACGACGGTCCCGCGTTCCTCGAGGTCATCATCGACCCCGAAGCCAACGTCTACCCGATGGTCGGCCCCGGCCTCTCGTATCGCGACATCGTCACCGGCCCGCACATCCCGAACCGCTACGGCACCAGCGAAGATTCCGAGCCCGACGCCTCCGAGATGTTCTAACCGGGCTCTGACCCCCTCGCAAAAAAGGGGTCAGACCCCATTTCCAAAGAAAGGGGTCAGAGCCCCTCGTCCAAAACAGACTCATACCCAACTTCGGCCGGACCCTGATCAGAGCCTGTTTCCCGCCAGCCCGAGATGTGGCGCGTCAGTGCGGCTGCAGACGGGCTTGGGCGGGACACGCCGGAAGAGCATCCCTGCGGCTCGGCAGCGGCCATCCCTGGCCGCTGACGGTCCCGCCCAAGCCCGTCTGCATCCACACCGTTCAGGCCCGAGAAGATGGCAGTCCCAAGAACGCTGTCAGCCCGAAAAGATGCACCGCTCCGATCGACCTCTCTGACACAGGTGGAGCGAGGGCCCGAGTGCCGTCCTCCGTTTTTGAGACCCTCGCGCGCAGGGATGCGCGCGCGGAGCCTCCAGGGATGGATTCACGGCGTGTCTCAAAAACGGAGGACGGTGATCGGGCCCTCTACCGCATGCATCGAAAGAAGGTACTGACGCCAGAGAGGCGTATTCTTCGTGCCCCGCGCAAGACTGGATCCGACAACGACCACTGGCCGACGTTATGGCGAAGGAAGCCGCTCTCCCCGCCGTGTGACCACCCCAACGACAGCCTCGATCAGGACATCGAGCTCCCCGTGCGGAATATTCAACGCAGGCATGAGATAGACCACATTGCCGAAAGGCCGGACCCAGACACCCCTCTCGACGAACGCCGTCCGCAGCCCATCGTGATCGACCGCACCTTCGAGCTCGACGACGCCGATCGCACCCTTGACGCGAACGCCGGCCACGCCGGCGACATCGGCGCAGGGCCCGAGCCCCTCCCGCATGCGTTCGGCCAGCGCCGACACCTGCTCGAGCCTGGGCTCGTCCCGGAACAGGTCGAGCGAGGCAATGGCCGCTGCGCACGCCAGCGGATTCCCCGAGTAGGTCGGACCGTGCATCAGCGCGCGCTCGGGCTCGCCGGACAAGAAGCACTCGTAGACATCGTCCGTTGCCACAGTCACCGCGAGCGCGAGCGTCCCGCCTGTCAACGCCTTGGAGAGCGTCACGATATCGGGCGCCACACCCGCTTCTTCGAGTGCGAACAATCGGCCGGTGCGGCCGAAGCCGGTTGCGATCTCGTCGAAAATAACGAGCAGACCGTGCTCTCGTGCCAGCTCGACGACGGCTCTGAGCACTGCCGGATCATGAAACTTCATGCCGCCGGCGCATTGAACGAGCGGCTCGATGATGAGCCCGGCAAGACCGTTCGCTTCGCGCTCGAGCGCGGATGCGAAGCGCTCGAAGCCGCCTGCGTCGCGAGGCAGGTCGACGACGAGCTGCGACTGAAGCGACCCCGCGAACAGCGCATGCATGCCTTCCTCGGGATCCGAAACGGACATCGCCGCAAAGGTATCGCCGTGATACCCGTGGCGGAAGCTCACGAATCTGCGACGGTTCCGCTCGCCTCGATTGATCCAGACCTGACGCGCCATCTTCATTGCCACCTCGACGGCGACCGAGCCCGACTCAGAAAAGAAGCAATGATTGAGGTGACCGGGAAGCAGCGCAGTCAATCTTTCGGCCAGATCGAGCACGGGCCGGTGCACCAGGCCACCGAGCATGATGTGTGGCATGCGCTCGAGCTGGGTCTCGACCGCGGCACGGATCACCGGATGGTTGTACCCATGACATGCCGTCCACCACGAGGCGACGCCATCGATCAGCCAGCGACCGTCTTCGAGCTGGATGCGCGAGCCCTCGGTGCGTGCGGCCACCACGGGTGCCGGCGCGGTCAGCATTTGCGTATACGGCCGCCAAACGGTGTCGAGCTTCATCGATCCTGTCTCCGCATCCCCCGAAAAACGCGGAGTCTACGACAATCGCGCAAGGCTGTTGCCGTATACTCGCGCCATGCAGAGCATTAACTGTTTCAAAGCCTACGATGTGCGCGGCCGCGTGCCGGAGGATCTCAACGAAGACATTGCCTACCGGATTGGGCGCGCCTATGCCGAATTCATTCGACCCCGGACGGTGGCCGTCGGCCGCGACGTCCGGCTGACGAGCGACTCGTTGACGAGCGAGTTGGTCCGCGGTCTCACGGAATCCGGCGTCGATGTCCTGGACATCGGAGTCGGCGGCACCGAAATGGTCTATTTCGCCACCTTCAACTATGGCCTGGACGGCGGAATCATGGTTACGGCCAGCCACAATCCGCCGAATTACAACGGCATGAAGATGGTGCGCGAAGAGTCCCGCCCGATCAGCGAAGCGACGGGGCTGAAAGACATTCGCGCGATCGCCGAGTCCGGAACATTCAGTGATCCGGACAGCCCCGGTGCAGTCGAAGCACGCGACATCATGGACGACTATATCGCGCACCTGCTCTCCTATATCGATCCGAAGAAGCTCAAGCCCCTCAAGATCGTCGTCAACGCCGGCAACGGCTGCGCCGGCCCGATCATCGACCGGCTGGAGCCGCATCTGCCGGTCGAATTCGTCAAGCTTCATCACGAGCCGGACGGAACCTTTCCTAACGGCGTGCCCAACCCGATGATCGAGGAGAAGCGGGCCTCGACGATCGAGTTGATCCAATCCTCAGGTGCCGACCTCGGTATCGCCTGGGACGGCGATTTCGATCGTTGTTTCTTTTTCGACGAGCTCGGACAGTTCATCGAGGGGTACTACATCGTCGGGCTCCTGGCTCAGTCGTTTCTCGAGAAGCATCCCGGCAGCGCCATCGTGCACGACCCGAGACTGACCTGGAACACGCTCGACGTCGTCGACGCCGCTGGCGGCAGAACGGTGGAGAGCAAATCGGGGCACGCCTTCATCAAGCAGACCATGCGCGAAGCCGACGCCATTTACGGCGGTGAGATGAGCGCCCATCACTACTTCCGTGACTTTGCCTACGCAGACAGCGGGATGATCCCGTGGCTGTTGCTGGCCGAGCTCATGTCGATCCACGGCTCGTCACTGTCTGATCTCGTCAGCGACCGGGTCCGGAGATTTCCTGCCAGCGGCGAGATCAACCGCAAAGTCGACGATGCCGGCGCGGTGCAGCAGGCGATCGAGGCCGCCTACAAGGCCCAGGCCATCGAGACCGTTCACATCGACGGCGTCGGCATGGAATTTCCCGACTGGCGGTTCAACCTGCGTGCCTCGAATACCGAGCCCCTGCTGCGGCTCAACGTCGAGAGCCGCGGGGACTACGAGCTCATGCAGGAGAAGACGCGCGAGCTGCTCGAGAGAATCGGCGGCGTCCCGGGTTGAGCTCCCGGTCGCTCGAAGAGTTCGCCGACAACAAGCTCCGTTCGCTGGAGCGCCGGAACCTGAGGCGCATGCCGGCCAGCAGCGACCGACTGCCCGGCAATCGAATACGAAGCGGCGATGGCACGCTGGTCTCGTTTTCCTGCAACGACTACCTCGGGCTCGCCAGCGACCCGCAGACCATCGCCGCGAGCATCGCCGCCACCGAGCGCTTCGGCGCCGGCGCCGGCGCATCCCGGCTGATCACGGGCTCCCATAGCCTGTATGCAGATCTCGAGACGAGCCTGGCAGAGCTCAAGGCGGCCGAAGCGGCCCTCGTCTTCGGCAGCGGCTATCTCGCGAATCTCGGCATCATCCCGGTGCTCGCCGGCAAGGCGGATCTGATACTCATCGACGAGCTCTCGCACTCGTGCATGCTCGCTGGCGCCCAGCTCAGCGGAGCGTCGACCGTTACCTTCACTCACAACGACGCCGACGAGGTCGGGCGTTTGCTCGAGGCCGAGCGATCAGCGCACCGGCACTGTCTGATACTGACCGAAGGCGTGTTCAGCATGGAGGGCGATCTCGCGCCGCTGCCGGCGCTTGCTGCGCTCGCCGAGCGCTGGGACGCCTGGCTGATGACCGACGACGCACATGGGCTCGGCGT
>JASFSD010000173.1:0-5943 GCA_050114575.1 Gammaproteobacteria bacterium
TCTCATGAGCTTCCCGAAACCACCCGTCTGCGCCAGGTCGATCGAACACGAATAGCAGCTCCATCGGGCCATCATCTGTAACAGACAGATTGTGTTGCGTCCCCGCCGCCACGAATATGAAGTCGCCGGGGCCAATGTCGATCTTGTCGTCCCCAAACTCGGCAGCGCCGGTTCCACTGACTACGTAGAAGAACTCGTCCGAAGTCGTATGAATGTGAAAGGTCGTCTCGAAGCCTAGCTCCAATCGATCCATCACCACGACTCCGCCTTGAGTGCCACTTTCTGGGCTCGCTTTGATGAGCCTATTCGGGCCCAGGCGCTCGCCCTCCCCAACCTTGAGAACGTAGCCTTCTTGTGCCGCGGCTCCACCGAAAAACGCGAGGCCAGAAACGAGAATCAGCGCGAAACTGCGGATATTCATTGGCATTACGACTGCCCTTGCCGGATCGTCAGCCGACTCTAGCACCTCGCCCTACGAATGTCGGGTTTCTGGCGAGTTCGGTGCCTACCGCAGTCCCCGAACGCCCCTGGATTCCGCAGTTTGAATCGGCCAGTTCGAGACCTTTAAGCGCATCGCGTGAGCGTCCGCTTTCGAGTTCCGCATTCACAACAACCGTCGCAAAGTCACCAGCTGAGAAAAACCGCATAGATCCGTGGTCTTCAGACCGCCGAAATCAAGCAGTTAGATCACCCTAAAGTAACCAGCTGAGTCCACTGGGCTTTTCCAGTATGCTCAGTTTTAGTCTCACGGCTGCCAAGGTAATCGGAATCATTCCCATGCAATGATGCGAATCGTTGACGAATTTCCCCGCGCCGTAAGAACGCGCGAGAACGTCTGGATCCCGATGCCCGACGGAGTGCGGCTGGCAGCACGTGTCTGGCTGCCCGAGGGCGCCGAAGAAAATCCGGTGCCCGCCGTGCTCGAGTACATTCCCTATCGTAAACGTGATTCGACGCGCAGCCGCGACGAGCAAATCTATCCTTATTTCGCCGGTCACGGTTACGCCGGCGTTCGAGTCGACATTCGCGGCAGCGGCGATTCGGATGGCTTGCTCCGGGACGAGTATCTGAAACAAGAGCTCGACGACGGCATCAGCATCCTGCGTTGGCTGGAGCAACAACCCTGGTGTAACGGAAGGGTCGGCATCATGGGTATCTCCTGGGGCGGCTTCAACGGCCTGCAGATCGCTGCGATGCGCCCCCCGCAGTTGAAGGCCATCATTACGGTCTGCTCGACCGACGATCGATACGCCGACGACGTGCATCACATGGGCGGGTGCCTGCTTGGCGACAATCTCTCTTGGGCATCGACGATGTTCGCCTATAACAGCTGTCCGCCGGATCCGGACGTTGTCGGTGAAGGTTGGCGCGACACTTGGATGCAGCGATTGCGAGGAGGAAACCTGTGGCTCGAGCAGTGGCTTCAGCATCAGCGCCGCGATGCTTACTGGAAACACGGCTCGATCTGCGAGGACTACGACGCCATACAGTGCCCTGTGATGGCTGTAAGCGGCTGGGCCGATGGTTACTCGAACGCCGTATTCCGATTGCTGGCGAATCTCAACGTTCCCCGACAGGGCCTGATCGGCCCCTGGGGGCACAAATACCCGCACATCGGTGTGCCTGGACCGGCCATCGGCTTCTTGCAGGAAGCCGTCCGGTGGTGGGACCGATGGCTCAAGGAGTCTGACAACGGCGTCGACGAGGATCCGATGCTGCGCGTCTGGATGCAGGAAAGTGTCCCGCCGACCACGCGCTACCGCATACGTCCGGGTCGCTGGGTCGCCGAACGAAGCTGGCCGGCTGCGGACATCGAGCAACGGGAGTTCATCCTGGGCCCGGCCCGTCAATTGCTACCGCTCGAATCCAGGCCTGCGCAGGAGATACGAAACCTGCAATCGCCACTGGGGCTCGGGTTGTTTGCCGGTAAATGGTGCTCGTACACGGCGGCGCCGGATTTGCCTCACGATCAGCGCCAGGAGGATGGTGGTGCCCTGGTCTATGACAGCGAGCCATTGGAGCAGGCACTGGAAATTCTCGGTGCCCCTCACGTGGAGCTTGAAATCATTCCGGATAAGCCAGTCGCGTTGCTCGCCGTTCGACTCTCGGATATCGCGCCGGACAACAAAGCCACTCGCGTCTCGTACGGGCTATTGAATCTGACACATCGGGAAAGTTCAGAGAAGCCGGAACGATTGGAGCCAGGCAAGCAGTACCGTGTCAGAGTTCAACTCAACTACATCGCACAGGCTTTTCCCGAGGGGCATCGTCTGCGAATCGCTGTCTCCACGTCTTATTGGCCTCTGGCCTGGCCGGCACCGGAATCCGCGCAGGTAAAGGTCATCGCCGGCCCGAGCAGAGCATACCTTCCTGTTCGTGCTGTGAAAGCCGAGGATGGCGACCTTCGGCCGTTCGGGGAACCGGAGACTGCGCCGCCGCTGGCTACGACGATGATTGAGCCGGAGTCTCATGACTGGCGTGTCATACGCGACCTCGATACGGACATTTCGACTCTCGAAGTGATCAACGATGGCGGAATCGTGTATATCAAGGAAATCGATCTGGAGCTTGGTCGCAAGGCGCTGGAGTGGTACACGTACAGAGGCGATGACTTCAACTCAGTGCGCGGTGAGACCGTTTGGGAAAGAAGCTTCAAGCGGCGCGATTGGCAGATCAAGACGATCACTCGCACCGTATTGACATCCACGGCCACCGATTTTCATCTTCGCGCCGAACTCGATGCATATGAAGGCGACAAGCGTGTGTATTCGCAGAACTGGGACCACGTGATACCGCGGGATTTTGTCTGACGCAGTCGACCCAGACCTATTTTCCAGGCGTTTCGGTGATCACATCGGCGCCCGTGCGCTGCCGCTCCCGTTCGAGTTGCTCCTCGAGGCGTTCTTCCTGGCCCTTCGTTTGAGTGGACGGCAAAGTGCGATCCATGACAGACGCTGCGACGAGATCACCCGTTACATTCAGAACGCAACGGACCCGTTCCAGGATCTGGTCGACACCGAGTATCAGCGCCAGGCCGGCGAGCGGTATTCCGCTCGATTGGAGCACTGTTGCGAGAACGACGATGCCGACACCGGGGGCGGCGGGCGCACCAATGGAGGCGCCCAATGCCGTGACTACGAGAGCCACCAGGGAGCTGAGTGGAAGGCCCAGGCCGAACAGTTGAGCCATGAACATCGTCGCAAGGCCTTGATAAAGTGCTGTGCCGCCCATGTTGACGCTCGCACCGAGCGGCATGACCAGTTGAGCTACCGAAGGACGCACGCCCAGTCGTTCCTCTGCCGTGCGGATCGACACGGGCAGAGTCGCAGCCGAGCTATCGGTGGAGAAGGCGATCAATTGAGCATCGCGAATATCCTGGAGAAAACGAAGCGGTCGCTGCTTGCCCCAGACCATCGCGATGCCGACGAAGACGGCGAGCAACACGAGCATGCCGAAGAGGACGGAAGCGACGTATGCGGCAACGCCGACAAGCACTCCGAGGCCCGTGTTCAGCATGACTCTGGCCAGCAGACCAAAGACGGCGTATGGGGCGAGCCGCATTACCCAGCCGACGATGGCCATGCAAACGCCCTGCAGCGACCCCATCAGGTCGAGCAATGGCTTCGAAGTCGCGGGCGCGAGACTCATGAGTGCGATGCCGAGGATCAGCGAGAAAAGCACGACCTGCAGCATCTCGCCCTCGACCATGGCGCCGAGAGGATTCGCCGGAAGTATCGAAATGATCTGGGCCGGCAGTGTGGAGACACTGACGTCACCGGCAGCCAGCGGCTCGACGACGAGCGCGTCGCCGGCCGCAAGACTGCTCGC
This sequence comes from Gammaproteobacteria bacterium, assembly GCA_050114575.1. Classification (GTDB taxonomy): domain Bacteria; phylum Pseudomonadota; class Gammaproteobacteria; order Steroidobacterales; family Rariloculaceae; genus DATCZB01. The sequence continues at coordinate 3,829 of JASFSD010000173.1, forward strand.
GACGGCGGGATCGACGAAGTTGCCGGGCCGAAGAACGATGCCGAGTATGATGCCGATTACGGTTGCGAGCACGGTCGTCGCGAGAAAATAGACTCCCAGCAAGATGCCTCCGCGCTTGAGCTGGTCCAGATCCGAGCTCGCGGCAATCCCGCGGGTAATGGCGGCAATCACCAAAGGCACCACGATCATTTGCACGACGGTGAGAAACAGTAGGCCCGGCAACGCAAGCCACTCACCGAGCGGCACCGCCCACCGCTCCGGAAACCAGCCGACAGTCGGGCCCAGCACGATGCCGACGCTGATCCCGAGCGCCATAGCGATTAGAATCTTGGCCCAGAGCCGGCCCGCCAGCAGACCCTCCAGATAGTGGGCGAGATATTTTAGATTGCGGGGATGGATCTGCTCGAGGCTCGATATCATAAGTAGAGAGCCTGCCACAATGAGATGACGATCAGGAAGAACATATTCGTCGTAGGTCTCGAGGACTTCAATCTCGCCCTTCTGCGTGAAGTCCGCCACGCCGAGCAGTACGCATTCCACGGCTTGCTCGACTACACCCGCGTGACGAAGGATCCGAATGCAAGAGTGGACGAATTGCTTCGCGATGCCTTTGCTGAGCTCGACGCGTTTCCGGGATCGATCGATGCAATCGTTGGCTACTGGGATTTCCCGACAGTGCTGATGATGCCGATTCTCAGGCGACGATACGGTTTACATGGGCCGACATTGGAGAGCGTGCTCAGGTGCGAACACAAATATTGGGCAAGGATCGAGCAGAGCGGGCTCGGACTTGACGTCGTTCCGCCTTTCGCTCTCGTCGATCCGTTCGACGAGGCCGCATCGTGCGAGCCGCCCATCCCATTTCCCTTCTGGATCAAGCCGATCAAGGCTCACTCCTCGAAACTCGGGTTTCGAGTGAGCGCCCGGAAAGACTATCTCCATGCCTTAAAGGAGATTCGTGCCGGCATCGAGTACTTCGCTGTCAATCTGGGCCAGATCATGAAATATGCAGATCTGCCTGCCGAGATTCAGGCCGCTGACGGCAAGCATTGCATCGCGGAAGCAATCATCTCGGCGGGACGTCAGTGCACGCTCGAGGGGTACGTCTTCGCGGGTCACGCGGAAGTCTACGGAATCGTCGACTCGATCAGAGGCGCGAACAGAAGCAGCTTCGAGCGTTACCAGTATCCTTCGACATTGCCCCTGAGTGTGAAGCGGCGCATGATCGATATAGCGAAGCAGGTGATCACGAGCACGGGCCTCGATGAATCGCCGTTCAACATGGAATTCTTCTGGCAGCGCCGGATGGATAAGATCTGGCTCCTCGAAACCAACGCGCGCATATCCAAATCACATAGCCCGCTATTTCACATGGTGGAAGGCGTCCCCCACAAAGAAGTCATGATCGACGTGGCTTTGGGGCGCAAGCCGGAGTATCCCCTTGGTGCCGGTCGCTTCCGACACGCCGCCAAATTCATGCTGCGACGCTACGGCTGCGACGATGGTGACGTCGTAACCGCCGTTCCGTCCGAGGCTGACCTGGCGCGAATCAAGCGTCAGTTCCCTGGCACGCGGATAAGGGTCCATGTCAGATCGGGCATGAGGCTCGGGGACGTGCACTTTCGAGACAGTTACAGCCACGAGCTCGCAGAGGTGTTCGTTGGCGCCGACAGCCAGAGCAAGCTCATGCAGGCGTATCGCGACATTTCTGCAGCTCTGAAGTTCAGCATTCGGCCAGGCAGAGAGTCGCGGTTCACGGACGAGGCGGCAGAAATATGAAGCGATCTCATGCGACGCTTGGGTTCGCCGCCTGACGGTAGTGTTGCGAGATGCCCCTACTGTTCAATCTCGCGGCGTTCGCCGTATTGGCAGCGGCGATTTGGTTTGCAGGGACGCGACTGGCTTATCTTGCCGATGCGCTCGCCGTGCGATTCGGTCTGGGGCACGCAATCATCGGGTTGGTTTTCCTCGCCGGGCTCACTGAGCTTCCAGAGCTGATAACTACAGCCGTCGCCGCGATTCAGGGAGACGCCGCACTCGCCCTCAACAATATGTTTGGCGGGATCACGATGCAGACAGCAATCCTCGCGTGCGCCGACGCCGTGGCGTTCGGCG
>JASFSD010000174.1:0-5930 GCA_050114575.1 Gammaproteobacteria bacterium
GCCGCTCTGGCTAATGTGGGCGAGGGTGAGCTCCGCCGCATCCGGATAAAGCGGCAGGTCGCGATCGGCCAGAAGCTCGGCGCTGGCGCCGAGTTCTGTCAGCGCCGCCTCGGCGCGGGATCTGAGCTCGGTCTCATCTGTCAGCGGCATGAGTCAGAAGTATCGGCCAGGCAGCAGCAGCGAATGCGCGGACAGCGCTACTTCATCTGAATGAATTCAAACGCGTTACCCGAATTGTCGGCGACGAAAAAGAAGATCGAGCTCTCGCTCTCGTTCGGGCCAAATACGATTTCCACGCCTTTCGACTCGAGCTCGGCCAGCACGGCGCGGGCATCGTCGACCCGAAAAGCGAAATGAGCGAGGCCGTGCACGCGCAGGTCGGCCGAGGGATCGCGACGGTACTCGGGCAGCGGCGCCGCGCCTTCGATTTCGAACAGCTCAATGTTGAAGTCGCCGCGCCTGACGCGCGCGATGGTGCTGGTTGACTCCGGGTTCCGGTCGATCGGCTGAACGAGCTCGAAGCCGAGCATCTCTACGTACCAGTCGACCGATTCCTCGAGGTCGGCGACGCTGATGCCGACATGGTTGATCTCGAGGTCGAAGCCCGCGGTTTGCGATCGTGCCCCGGCGGATGGCGGCTGGGGCGATTGCGCGAGGCCCGTAAGCGGCAACATGATCGCCGCCATTGCGGCAGCAACGAGCCGCGATTTTGGGGCGATGAATGTCATGAGTCTCTCCACCTCCGTCGGTGCTGCCCGGGAGCTCGGGGCGCGAACAGCGCAGCCAACACGAGCTACGGCTTCGAAAAGGACGAGCTGCGCTAATTGGTTTCGTTGATATTTACGACCTCATCGAGAGAGGGTGGTGCGAAGATCGAGCGCCCGGCCGGCGGCGCGGGGCGCTCCGGGATGGGGTCGTCGTTCTCGATGGCGTCCATGACACTCTCCTGGTACACCTTCTCAGCCCTCAGCGCGTTCGCCACGAAGAAATTACCCTCGTGGCAGGAGTACTCGAGTATGTCGTAACCGGGTTGGGTCGTGAGTGTCAGGCGATAGGTCCAGGGGCTTTCGAACGTGCGCGGGTCATCGACGGTCACGATGTAGTCGATCATGTCCGGGTCGATGCGCGTGATTCTTTCGGTGAGCTTGAGGTCTTCGCTGTGCGGCATGCGCCCTACGGCGAGCCTGTCGGTAAAGTTGGTCGTTTCGATGACCAGCGTGTCGCCCTCCCAGCGGCCTACCGATGAGCCCATGAACTGGCGTACGCCGGGGTCGGCCGGGGGACGACCATCGAGCGGGACGATCCGCGTGTCGTGCAGCATCTCGTAGCTGATCGCGACCTCGGTCGGCGACTGGATGATGCGCATCGCATCACCATAGAGAGACGGTCCGATAGAACCGGTGACGCCACGGGAAATGCAGCGATCGTAGAAAGAGAAATCTGCGGTCGTGAAGAACGGACCGTCCATCGAGCGGCGGTTGGCCTGCTGCCGCCGTCGACCTTCCTCGGTCAGCGCGGGCATCTGGCCGTCTACCGGATCGACGATATAAGACGTATAGCCGAAGGTGCGGGTTCCGGTCTCAGCCGAATCGAGAGCGCTGAGCTGCAAACGGTTTTCGTCGGTCTGGTCCCCGGCCAGCCCGGCGAACCGATCCGGCGCATTCGCCCTCTCGGCGAGCTCCGCTGCCGTCAGATTCTGCCGGGTGCCGTACTGCGCGGGGCGGCTCATGGGGATTCCGCTCATGTCGCGGCTCGTATAGGTGCCCTCGAGATCGGGGTCCCCCCATGACATCCTGGGCGCCCGCCAACTCGAATCAGCGCGGGCAGCTGCCGTTTGCTCCGCTGGAACGATGCGGCCCGCCTGCTGCGCCGACGACTGGGTAACGACCGCGAGGGTTGCTGCGAGGCCGATCGCCGCCACGGTTCCAATTCCGCCGATTTGAATCCTCACACGCGTCCCCCAGGAAATGCATCTATCGATATGTTAGACCCGCGGCCGGTTGGATTGCCAGGGTCCCCGGAACGCGTGCCGCCCCGGCCGAAAACCGTTATTGGGCCTCGGAGATCCAGCGGAGCAGGCGTGATGGCGTCGCGCCATGGCCGCCGTTGCACCTCGAGCAGCGAATCAAAGATCGGGCTCGTAATCCTGGACCAGGACGTAACGGGAATCGAGAAAGGCGACGATATCGATTACCTGCCTCACGGTCATCGTATCGATATGTGCCGGCATCGGAGACGTCAGCGGTGCCAGGGCTCTATCGCCAATCTGCTCACTGTAGCGTTCCGAGATGCGGTGGTTCGGGTTGATTATCGAAGTGAGGAGCTCCGAATAGGCCTTGACGTTGCTCGTCTCACCACCGAGCTCGAGCAGCGGCGTGGCCCCGCCGGGCGGATCGGGCAGGCGGACGCCCGCGACCGTATGACATGCGTGACAACCGTGATCGATGAACGCCTGTCGCCCCGCCTCGATACTGCCTTGCTCTATCGGAAATCCGAAGCGTGGCTGGTAAGCACATCCTGTCGCAACTGCTGCCAGCGCCAACGTGGCGACCATCCTGATTCTGTTCATCCGCATCCTTTTGATGTACGTGGTATGTGCGATGTTCGCTCCATCCCGGGGCCATGCTGCAGCGGTTCCCCTGGTTGCCGAGTTTTGGCAGACGCGAGCATATCATGGCATTCATCGCCGCCCTGCCCGGTAAAGAATTCTCCGCAATTGCGCAGCCGGCCGGCGGCGTCCGCCGTGCGGGCGATTCCGTTCGAGAGTGATATGCCAGGAACTGCAGAGTCGAGCGGGAGCACGGCAGGGCCGACCGGGCTCCGCGGGTCGTGCAGCCCGGGTCGAGCCGAGTCCCGGGTTGAGCCGGATGATGTGCCGCACCATAATGACTTGTCACCACGAGGAGAGACGCAGATGGCAAGTGTCGATTGGCAGATACGTGGTCCGTCGTTGAGCTCGTGCAACTGCGATATCGGTTGCCCGTGCCAGTTCAACTCGCTGCCGACGCATGGCGATTGTCGTGCGGCCATGGTGGTGCAGGTCGACAAAGGTCATTTCGGCGACGTCAGTCTCGATGGTCTTCGGTTCGGCGTGCTCGTGGCCTGGCCCGGCCCGATCCACGAAGGCAGGGGCGAGGCGCAGCCCTTTGTCGACGAAAACGCATCACCGGAGCAACGCGACGCCGTGCTCGCGATCATTTCCGGCGAGCACACCGACCCTGGTGCAACAATTTTCAATGTCTTTGCGGCAACCTTCGACAAGGTTCACGAGCCTTTGTTTACGCCCATCCAATTTGAGGTCGATATAGAGGCCCGCACCGGACGCTTGTCGGTGCCAGGCGTCGTCGACGTCAGTTGCAATCCGATCCGCAATCCCATCACCGGTGAGAGCCATCGGGCACGTATCGATATCCCGGATGGCTTCGAGTACACGGTTGCGGAGGTTGCGGACGGGACAGCCACAACCGGCGACAAGGCGGCGATCGACCTCGACTGGCAGGGTTCTCACGCCCATCTGATCGATCTGCATTGGACGCAGCACGGCGTAGTGCACTAGCGCGATTCGGCGCCGACCGGCTGCTGATTGTCACCTGCCTGGTGCTGCTCACGCTGCTGGCGTGGGCCTACCTCTGGCTGCTGGCTGCGCGCATGAGCCAGGGTGACATGTCTCTGATGGGCATGGCCTCGATGCCCATGGGGGCCGCAATGCCTTCGAGCGCGCCGATGCCGTTGACGTGGACTGCGGCGACGTTCTGGCTGATGGCGCTCATGTGGTGGGTCATGATGATCGGCATGATGGTTCCGAGCGCGATGCCGGCAATTCTTCTGCACGCCCGCGTGCAGCGCCATCATCGCTCCGATGCGGCGCAGGCATTGCGACTGAGTCTATCGTTCGCCGCCGGCTATCTCGTCGCCTGGGCCGTGTTCAGCCTGATTGCGACAACGGCACAGTGGGGTCTGACCGAGGTCGGTCAGCTCGCGCCGATGACGATGTCGGTCGGCACCAGGCTCGGGGCCGTCCTGTTCGGGCTCGCCGGTCTCTATCAGCTGTCACCACTGAAGAGCGCCTGTCTGCGGCACTGCCGTTCACCGGCGGAGTTTCTGTCGACGCACCACAGGCCAGGGTGGTCCGGCGCCATGGTCACCGGCTTCCATCACGGCCTTTATTGCGTCGGCTGCTGCTGGCTCCTGATGGCGCTCTTGTTCGCCGGGGGCGTGATGAATCTGCTCTGGGTGCTGGTTATCGCGTTGTTCGTGCTCGTCGAGAAACTGTTCCCTCAGGGGGGGTGGATTGCTCGTATCAGCGGCGCCCTGATGCTGGCAGCCGCCGCCTGGTTGCTGGTCCTGCCGTAATCCTTGTGAGTCGGCGCGGCGGCCCGCGCTCAGGGTCCGTCGCGCTCGCTCTTGCCGAACAGCAGCGCGAACTCGCCGATGCGGCTGAAACCGATTTTCTCGTAAAGTCGTTGCGCACCCAGATTGTCTTCCCCAGTGAACAGCATGAGCTTCTGCAGTCCGAGCTGATTGACGCAGTCGGCGACGAGTGCGGTCATGACGGCCGTGGCGAGCCCCGACTGCCGCCGAGCGGGAATCGTATAGACGCCGCCGACCTGACCCAGATGTCGATAGACGGCATTCAAGCCGCCGATGGCGACCAGGGCCCCGTCCTCCCGGAGACCCCACCAGCGCCCCGCTCGCGCGGCGATTTCGAAGCTCTCACGCCGCTCGTCCAGCGAGCCCTGAACAGGCAGGCCCTCTTCGGACAGATACGCCGTGTTGAGAGGTTCCCAGTCACTGAAATCGTTCGCGACCAGCGCTCTGACGGGCGTCCCGGATGCCCGCGTGAGAGGCTTTTGGAGGCCGAGTCGATAGAGCGGTTCGCGGGACACGTGGATCACATGGCGTATCGCCCGACGCTCGATGAGGGTCTGCCAGATCGCGTCGGCGACCCGCCATTCACCGACAACGCCACGAATCGGAATCGCTTGTTGCAGGCAGGCTTCCGCGATCGTATGCGCAAAATCAATTCTGCCGCCCGACTCCGCGAGGATATTGCCGCGTCGGGTCAGGCAGAATACGGCCTGAATTCGATCGCCGTCGGCCAGATACTTGAAGTGGCCGGAGTTCATTGCTTTCGAAAGCGTATGACCATGGTCTTCGAGGTTGGAGAGCAAGAACATCGACGTTTCCACGTGGCCATGAAGATAGTCTCGAACACGCGGCAACTCGGACTCGGTCACATTGAAGAGCGAAACGGCCATGGTTTCTCATCATAACGAGTCGAATCTGGCTGAACAGGCAGGGCGCTTGCTCGCGTCCGGGCTGGTCCGCTCCAGGGCAATAGCGGGCGGTGATCTCTCCGCGGTTGTCGAGGTCGAGCTTGCCGAAGGCGGCACGGTCATTGCCAAGGGCGGGCCGTCACCGGCGGCAGAGGCCGAGATGCTCGCGGCGATCCGGGCCACGGGTGCCGCTGCGCCCGCCGTTATCGCCCACGACGAGTCGGTGCTCGTGCTCGAGCATCTGCCGGCCGGCGGGGCCCTGGCGGAATCCTGGCATGATCTGGGAGCCAATCTCGCGAAACTGCATGCAACGCCTAATGCCGCGGCATCCGCAGATCAAACCCGGCTTTACGGTTGGGGTCGAGACTACGCTTTCGGCTCGGTGGACATCGAGAACGAGCGCCTGCCGGACTGGCCATCTTTCTGGGCCGAACGGCGACTCGCCAATCAGGCGCCGCATATCGCCGCCGATCTTGCTGCACGGGTCGAGCGCCTGGCGCAGGAACTGGCCGGCCGCCTGCCGGCACATCCGGCACCTTCATTGCTGCACGGTGATCTCTGGAGCGGCAACATCCTGATCAACGAAGGGCACGTGACCGGTTTGATCGACCCGGCCTGCTATTACGGACATTGCGAGGTCGACTTCGCCATGCT
>JASFSD010000175.1:0-5907 GCA_050114575.1 Gammaproteobacteria bacterium
GGATCGACCGTAATCCAGGGGTCGCGCCGGACGAGCTGTGTCTCAATGTCATCGACTCCCGGGCGCCGCCAGCATGGCTTGTCGAACTGGACGTTCTGCGGATCCTCGTTACGATGATCCCAGTTCTTTTTTCCTCTCAACCGCGACTTGGCGTAATCCATATCCAACAGGATGTGCCGCCACCAGGGACGATCCGTGACCAGCAACTCCGGCTGCAGCAGAATCAGATCAGGATGGAGCTCATTGATCGTGCGCATCAGGGGTTCGAAATCGCCGTAAACCCCCCAGTTGTTGACAATTCTGAGCACATCTACCGGATAGCCCACTCGCTTCGAAACGCGATGAGCAAAGTCCGCCTCTTCGTTGGTGGCGTACTTCAGTGCGGATGTGCCGAACATGACGACGAGACCGCGATGTTCGTGACCGGAGCCAGTGCGGTAAGCATCCAAACGCGCCTGGTTGAACTCGACGAATCGCACGGAAGCGGGAGCACCGACAAGCCTCGAATGCGCCAGCAATGCGATCGTTGCCGTCGCAACTACGAGAAGTGCGATGATCCAGGTCCCGAAGGGTGGCGTTGGCAGATCCTCCTTCATGTCAGAAGGAGTCCCGTGACTGCTTCGCCAGTCCGTGGCTGCACGAGGGCAAGCACCTTATCGTGACGATCGGGGACGCAGCGCACGAGGACATGCAAAGAGGTAATCGCGCGAGCCGGCTCATCCTTCGGCCCAACCTAGCGGTCCTGCTCGCTCCATTCCGGCTTCGGGACAACCGGCCGTTCGCGCACTTTCGCGAAACGCTGCCCGAGAGATTCCCACAGCGCAAACTGCCCCGGATCGTCGTCGGGGCTCGGCGGACCATCCATCCACAGCGGGACACGGGTCTCGGGATTGAAGTACAGCAGATACTGCTGCCGGTAATCTCCTGTCGCCGGAACCGTCGCGAGAATGTCTCCATCCTGCTCGACGGCATATTGACGCATCGCCAGCATCTCGCTCACGAAATCCTCACGAATACGGACACGATCCGTATCGGGATCAATTTCGTATTGCTTAGCGGCACTCGCAACGGCGCTGGCAGTCACTGCCAGACCGGGAGAGAAACCGGGCGGGTTGAATTCCGTCTCGAGGAACCGGATGCGATCATCGGCATCGGGCGGAAGGACCGCATTGCGCTCGATGTACGGCAATAGCGAGCGACCATCGAATGACAGACCAGCATCCAGCTCGAGCGCATCGAGCATCGTTGGCGCGATGTCCTCGAGCGAGACTGGCTGGGCTACGACACGGCCTGGTTCGGCGCGGATAAGCGCGTTGCCGTAAGAACGCATGCCCAATACGACATGGTATTGATCGCTGGACAGGATGTGCGTGCCGTGACCGAATAGAGAAGACGTCGTGAGGCCCGGGTCGATTGCGTAGTCCTGCTCGGATATTGGTGAGGCTTCGCCAAGAGACTCACCATGATCGGACAGGACGACTACAACGGCATTCTCCAGAGCCCCTTTCGACTCGAGCACCTGCATCAGACTTTCGAACTGCTCATCGAGCCGCCGGACAGCAAGCTCGTACTGACGCCGGATCGTCTCGTCGCCATCGCCGCTGTCACTCCCTGCAGGGACCGCTGTCAGGCCAGGGGAGTCTGCCCAGATATACGGCCAGTGAGCGAGCGTGAAGTGCACTGCCAGCAGCGTCGGCTCATCGAACTGGACAGCCGAGTCGATTCGGTCGATAAACGTTTTCGGATAATAGGTGTGGGCTGCGGCCCTGTTTGCATACGCGTAAGGAAAAAACCATTCGCCGATCGAGGTATTGACGATCAGATTGGCAACGGGAGTATCCGCGAAGAACCCGAGCAGGAAATCGGCAGATCCCATTGCCGGAGCCAGCATCTCATCGAATCCGTAAGACTCATCCAGATTGGAGAATCTAACCTCGTCGATGGCATAGACCGTCTTGTAGCCATTCGCGGCAAGGACGGCGGGCATTGTCGGACCTTCATCGATGAGTTCCCTTGGTAGGAGATTCACGAACGCGCCCGTGGTATGTGGGTGCCTTCCCGAAACGATGGATACCCAGGCGGGGAACGTCCTGGCAAGCGGTGTATATGCATCGGAGAAAACGACCGATTGGCCCAGAAACCTGTCGATCGAAGGAGTCCACCTTTCCGGCTCCTGCTGCACAAAATCGGTTCGCAACGAATCAAGGCCTATCAGGACGATATGAGGTCGCTCCTGGTCAGTCCGACCAGCGAAATCATTGTGGCCAGCGATTGCAGGCAGCGCGACAGCGACTACGAGGCACAGGCTGGCCACACCTGCGGGAATACGCCATCGCCGCGGTTGCTTGAATGACCGAACCGCCGCCGTGACGACCACGGATGCAACCGCGGAAAGCAGGGCCAGAGTCAAGATCGAAAAGACTGAGATGCCACCGATCCCGGCGGTTACGAGATGATCGTACGGACTCCCAAGGGACGATCTGGGATACCACCTGGCGTTTGCCGCGAGAATCCAGATCACGAAAACGGTCAACCAGAGAACGGCCAGAGCGCGCTGGGTCGACTTACTCTCAGGCCAGGCCACCAGCGTCAAACGAGCCGTCGCCCATGCAGCGAGCGCGACGAGCGAGTGCAGCAATAGCAATGCGCTGGCGAACCAAACGAGGCTCGTGCCGAGCCGGGTTCCCAGGATCGGACGATTCAGCGCGATCTGAATGATTCCAGGCTCTAACGCCGCTGAACCGGCATCCCCGACGATCCGTACGAAGGAAAACACCAGGAATCCCAGGCTCATGAGCCAGACGACCAATAGCCCGTCCCGCTTCCTGCTTGCCTGAATAGGACTCATAGAAACCCCCGGCCCCGGAATCGAGGGCGCTAATCTCCCATCGATTGTTACTTCTCGCAGTTATCGAGTCCGTGAACTGGATCGCATTGGCCGGAGAATACTAATCTGCAAAATTGACGCTGGCCCGAGTCAGAACTTTGAAGGCACGTCAAATTCTGATCGCGCCATTCGGGATAAAATGCCGCGGCAAATTCGGATGCTCCAATGCACCACTTCCTATGAAACCCACCGCCCTTGTAATCGACGACGAACCGGATATCTGCGAGCTGCTGTCCATCACGCTGGGCCGCATGGACATCCGCTCGAAGGTCTGTGGCGACATTGCGAGTGCGAAGCATATGCTCGATCGCGAGACGTTCGACCTGTGCCTGACGGACATGCGCCTGCCCGACGGCGACGGGCTCGGGCTCGTCGAGTGGATTCAGGATGAGGCCCCGGGCACGCCGGTGGCCGTCATCACAGCTCACGGCAGTGTCGAGCTCGCAGTTCGGGCACTGAAGCTTGGCGCCTTCGACTTCGTCTCGAAACCGCTCGATCTGAATGACCTGCGCAAGCTCGTCTCGGCTGCGCTCAAGCTGCGGGGTGTCGCGGCCGCGAAGCCCGCGGAGACGTCCGAGATCATCGGCCAATCCGATGTGATGCGGCGCATGGTCGCAATAATTCAGAAGGTCGCGCGCAGCCAGGCGCCCGTCCACATCTCGGGGGAATCGGGCACCGGCAAAGAGCTGGTAGCCCGGATGATCCACGAATCGGGACCGAGGAGCGACGGACCTTTCGTCGCGATCAACTGCGGTGCCGTCCCGGCCGAGCTCATGGAAAGCGAGTTTTTCGGCCACAAGAAGGGCAGCTTCACCGGCGCCGTCAACGACAAGCCCGGGCTGTTCGAAAGCGCCGAAGGCGGCACACTGTTTCTCGATGAGATTGCCGACCTGCCACTCAATATGCAGGTCAAGCTGCTCCGCGTCATACAGGAAAAGACGATCCGGCGAGTCGGTGAGAATACCGAGCGCCACGTCGACGTCAGAATCCTGAGCGCGACTCACCGCGATCTGGCGAGCCTCGTGGAGGACGGCAGCTTCCGCGAAGACCTCTACTACCGGATCAACGTCATCGAGATCAAAGTGCCGCCGCTGCGGGAACGCGGCGACGACATACTCCTGCTGGCGCACCATATCCTTGCCAGGACAGTCGCCGAGGGCCCCGGAGGGCAGGTCCCGACCATGACGCCGGAAGCGCGGTCGGCAATTCTAAACTATCACTTTCCGGGCAACGTCCGAGAGCTCGAGAACATCCTCGAGCGCGCCTACACACTCTGTACCGACGACGTTATCGACATCGGCGACATTCAGCTGCGGCCAGCACTCGAAGCCGAACAAACCGACTCAGACTCCGACGATTACGCCGGCACCGACACGGATGAATCAGGGCCGTCAGGCGAAACGACGCTGACTGGCTCACTTGGAGTTCAGCTCGAAGATCTGGAGCGGGATGCAATCGTCAAGGCGCTCGAGCAAACCAAGTACAACAAGACCAAAGCCGCGGAGCTCCTCGGCATCAGCTTTCGTGCGCTGCGCTACCGGATAAAGAAACTCAACATCGAGTAGCGCGGGATTGCGGTCAGCAAACTGACATTTTTTGTCAGTTTCTGACGCTTTTGAACCTGGGCGTCCCAACCTGATGGACGCAATATGTTGAAACGGAAATCGCGCTGGCAATCGCCTCGTCGCGAAACGTGCGTAGTCACTGGGTTCTTTACATAGTGCAACCAATGGTTGGCATGCGCCTTGCAAATACTCTGGGCAGATACGACTCGTCGCTATCGACCAAAACTTTTTCACCGCTTATGAGGAGCTTCTCGAAATGAAGAAAATGCAGCAAGGTTTCACGCTGATCGAACTGATGATCGTCGTGGCCATCATCGGCATTCTGGCCGCGATTGCTATCCCGGCCTACCAGGATTACACGATTCGCGCGCAGGTTACTGAAGGCCTGAACCTCGCCGGCGCCGCCAAGGCTGCCGTCGCCGAGACGTTCAGCTCGACGAGCAACTGGCCTACCAGCAATACGCAGGCCGGTCTCGATCCGACCCCGACCAACATCAGTGGCAAGTACGTCACGTCGGTTGGCGTCAGCTCGGGTGGACAGATCACGATCACTTACGGCCAGCAGGCACACAGCAACATCGGCACCGAGACGCTGATTCTCACGCCTTACATCAGTGTCAACGGCGACGTTTCCTGGCAGTGCGGTAGCTGGCAGATGGGATCCGGTCTGACGCTGGCTTCGGGTGCGACTGCTCAGGGCAGCGGCGCCGGCGGCAACCTCGACCAGAAGTACCGGCCGGCCAACTGCCGCGGCTAATTACCCCGCGGACTGCGAACTCGAGAGAAGACTCGTTTTCGCGTCAGTCAAGGCCCTGCCGTATCCGCGGCGGGGCCTTTTTTTTGCCGCCGAGGCATAAGTTAAATCTCTGTCACAAAAGAAGAAGCGCGACGTTGACACTCTCGACCCCTACCAGTGAAAGTACAAAACTCTTTGCAAACGAAGAGATTTGCCGCTCTATCCACCGATGGTCGTAACTGCATCTCAAGGCACGCTCTCTGGTCTTCCCAGGAGGCTCGTACAGGACGGAATCGTCTCTGAGGAGAGTCTCGCGGAGGCGATCGAGGCCGCCCAGAAGACCGGCGCCGGGCTCGTACCCATTCTCGTAGAGAAGCAGATGGGCGAGCCCCGCCGCATCGCGATCGCAGCCGCACACGAGTTCGGCATACCCCTGCTCGATCTGGATGCAGTCGAGCTCGACCTCGACGTAGTCCGGCTCGTCAGCGAGAACCTGCTTTCCAAGCATCGCGTGCTGCCGCTGCTGCAGAGAGGCAAGCGGCTCTACATAGCCGTCGGCGACCCGACCAATCTGCACGCGCTCGACGAGATCAAGTTTCAGACGACACTTCGAATCGAGCCCGTGGTGGTCGAGCAGGACAAGCTCGAAGAACGCGTCGGCCGCGCCATCGAAGCGATCGACACGACGATGTCGAGCTTCGACGACGACGACTTCGACA
>JASFSD010000176.1:0-5905 GCA_050114575.1 Gammaproteobacteria bacterium
GGCCTGCCGCAGTGCCGGCGCAAGCAGGCACCATTCCGGATACGGTTGGCAGGCAGGTCGTGATCGAGCTCGTCAACGCCGGCGTCTGGCTCGGCGAGCGGCCGGTGCTGAAGTCACTCGATTGGCGCCTCGAACCGGGCGAACACTGGCTTGTGACCGGCCCGAATGGCGCGGGCAAGAGCACTTTTCTCAGGCTTCTGCATGCCGAGATCAGACCGGCCCGTGGCGGCAGAATTCGCTGGCCGGCCCTCGGTGACCCGAGAGACGTATGGACATTACGCCGGCGCGTCGCGCTGGTGTCGCCCGAGCTGCAGGCCCGTTACCGCCATCCATCGACTGTCTTCGAGGCCGTTGCTTCCGGCTTCCACTCGAGCATCGGTCTGGTTCGGCGCCCGACACGCGAGCAGCGCGCGCAGGTCGAGAGTCTGCTCGAGGCATTTTCGCTCAGCGAACTGCGCGAGAGGCCGCTGTCGAGCCTGTCATACGGTCAGCGACATCGCACCCTGATCGCACGCTGCCTGGTCACGGAACCCAGAGTGGTGCTGCTCGACGAGCCCTGGGAAGGGCTCGATGCCCACACCCGCGACCTCGTCGCGACCGAGCTCGACAGACGGATATCCTCTGGAACGCAGATCGTTTGTGCTTCGCACGTCGCTGCGGCCGGGCTCGAGTTCAATCGCACCCTCAGGCTCGAGCGGGGAAGGATCGTCAGTGTCGGTGGCAGCGACGAACTTCGCGAAAGTTCAGCCAGTGGGCCGTCGCAAGCAGCAGGCTCCCGGCAACACTGACCGTGACCTCGATCGTCTCCGACCACGTAGTGTGACCCCAGGTCGCCGCGGCAGCCAGCACGGCGACACCGGCTGCGCCGAGCACGACGAGCCCGGAGCGGCCGTGCAGTCGATACCCGAGCAGAAACCCGACCAGGCTGGTGGGAACCACGAGCCAGAGCATGAGCGCGTGAAAATGCTGGTCTTCGCCGAAGGAAACTGCGGCGATCGGTAATATCGCCACCACGACGGGCACTGCGAGGCAATGCACGATGCAAATCGCCGACAGCGCTATCGCAATCTGATCGAAATGCCTGGAAACGTGCATCGGAGAGTGATTCTCGGTTGATTCTCTGGAGCCGGCGGCGACCGGGGTCGCGAGCATAACCCAGTTAGCGCGCGGGACACAGCCGCCCGGTATTGTGACTTATGTCATATTGGTTGGCCTTGCGGTGTGCCACGATCACACAACCCGACCAAACACGGAGTTGTTGATCATGAAGCGACTGATCGCGGCCGCCTTGTTGCTGCCCTCGGTAGCCCTGGCCCAGAACGAAAACGAAGTCAGTTACGACTACCTGGATTTCAACTATTTCCGGACCGACTGGGACGTCGGCAACACAGAGATTGCCGGAACCGGCTGGGCTGGCCGATTTTCCGTCGGCATTCGCGACCACGTCTATCTGGCCGGCGGCTACCGGGCCTGGGAGCCAGACGGCGTCGATGACCGCTCGACGTTCAAGCGGTTCGGGTTCGGTGCACATGGTGAAATCGGTGAACGCTGGAGCATCTATGGCGAAGCCGGCTTCACCTCGCTCGATCTCGATCTCGGCGCCGGCAATATCGAAGACGATCCGGCGTACATCGCCGGCGGCGCGCGTTGGAACATTGCCGACGGCTATCAGCTCAGGCTCGGCGCCGACTGGTCCGAGGCCGGTAAGGGCACCCCGCTCGGCCGCGGTGAAAGCTCGATCACGTTCGGCGGCGACATCTTCGTCACCAACACGGCGGCGTTCACGATCGAGGTTAACGAGAACGACGACAACACGACGAGCTTCATGCTCGGTCTTCGCTTCTATCACAAGAACGAGAAAAACGCGCGTCGGAGCCGTTAATCGGCGACAGATCAACAGCCCCAAAAAAAGAACGCCGCGGCCGGAACCGGCCGCGGCGTTTTTCTTTTCCGAGTCGTAACAGACTCGCGTCTTACTCGGCAGCTCCCTTGAACTCGGGGTAAGCCTCGAGTCCACACTCGCCGATATCGACACCCTCGTACTCTTCGGCCTCGTCGACCCGAACACCCATCGTCATTTTGATGACGATCCAGACGATGAAGCTGGTGATGAACACCCAGGCGAAGATCGAAACGATACCGAGCAGCTGTGCGCCCAGAGTCGCATCCGGATTCGACAGCGTCACGGCCAGGAGACCCCAGATGCCGACAACACCGTGAACCGAGATCGCGCCGACAGGATCGTCGATCTTGAAGACACGATCCAGGGTAACGATCGAAGGCACCACGATCAGGCCACCGATGATTCCAACCAGCGTGGCCAGCATCGGCGAAGGCGTCAGCGGCTCTGCCGTAATCGCGACCAGGCCCGCCAGCGCACCGTTGAGTGCCATCGTCAAATCGGCCTTACCGAACCAGACTCGCGCCAGCAGCAGCGCTGCAACGAGTCCGCCCGCTGCCGCCATGTTCGTGTTGACGAACACGAGCGCAACGGCGTTGGCTTCACCGACGTTGGAGACCATGAGCTCCGAGCCGCCGTTGAACCCGAACCAGCCGAGCCACAGGATCAGCGTACCTAGCGCGGACAACGGCAGGTTTGCGCCGGGGATGGCCCGAACTTCTCCCGAAGGTCCGTACTTGCCTTTGCGCGCTCCGAGAAGAATGACACCGGCCAGCGCCGCTGCGGCGCCGCACATGTGAACGACACCCGAGCCAGCGAAATCGAGGAATCCGC
Source organism: Gammaproteobacteria bacterium (assembly GCA_050114575.1). Lineage (GTDB taxonomy): Bacteria > Pseudomonadota > Gammaproteobacteria > Steroidobacterales > Rariloculaceae > DATCZB01. Next base: position 2,735 of record JASFSD010000176.1, read on the forward strand.
GCTGATCCAGGAAACCTCCACCCCACTTCCAGTAGCCCTGGGTCGGGTAGATGAATCCGGTCAGAACGACCGCGAAGACGAAGAACGACCAGAGCTTCATGCGTTCCGCCACGGCGCCGGACACGATCGACATTGCGGTCGCGACGAACACCACCTGGAAGAAGAAGTCCGACAGCCCCGAGTAGTAGGGCGCGTCGTCGCCGCCGGCGATTACATCGGCAGCCGCATTATCGGCCGAGGTCAGCCAGGTGAACTCACCCAGAATGCCGTCCATGATCGGCGTGCCCGGATACATGAGGTAGTAGCCGCAAAGCATGTACATGATGCACGCGATCGAGTAGAGGCCGACGTTCTTGGTCAGAATCTCGGCCGTGTTTTTCGCGCGTACGAGACCGGCTTCCAGCATCGTGAACCCGGCGGCCATCCACATGACCAGGGCCCCACAGACGAGGAAGTAGAAGGTATCCAGCGCGTACGCCAGTTCTGCAATTTCCATTTCTGATATCTCCCGTGTTTCCTGTCAGGGCCTAGAGCGCCTGATCACCGGTCTCGCCGGTTCTGATTCGAACGGCCTGCGACAGGTCCGACACGAAGATCTTGCCGTCACCGATGGATCCCGTCGCTGCAGCGGCGAGGATTGCCTCGACCGCCTGCTCGACGAGCTCGTCGGCTACAGCTGCCTCGATCTTGGTTTTCGGGACGAAATCGACCGAATACTCAGCACCCCGATAAAGTTCGGTATGCCCCTTCTGCCTGCCAAAGCCTTTGACCTCTGTGACCGTGAGACCCTGCACGCCCGCCTCACCCAAGGCTTGCCGGACGTCCTCCAGCTTGAACGGCTTAATGACTGCCGTGATTAATTTCATCGCTCATTCCTTCTCGCTTGGCGCGTTGTGATTTTGAACGCACGCTATGTGCACCATCCGTGCCAATAAGAAATGAGCAGGAAAAACAGTTGCTTATTGCAACTTCTGAAATATTCGCTGGAATGGCTGAGCGCAATCCTGGTGCACCGATTGCACCAAGAAAGGGCAAAGAGGACGAGACGTCAGGCGTTGAGGAGTTCGAGCGCCTCAACATGAAGCGCGGGGCTCGCGGCGGCCAGGACGTTGCCCCCGTCGAGAACGGAGCGGCCATCCCAGGTCGTCACGACGCAACCCGCGTTCTCGAGGATCGGCACGAGCGGCACGATATCGAACGGATTGAGACCGGCCTCGGCGACGACGTCGACGAACCCGGCAGCGAGCATCGCGTAGTTGTAGCAATCGCCGCCGAACCGATCGAGCAGGCAGGCGGCGGCCAGGCGATTGAATGCGGCGCCCTCGTCCGGTGAAAACAGGCCAGGATGGGTCGAGGCCAGCCGGGCTTTGGCGATCTCCCCGCACTCGCTGGACTTCAAACGCTCGCGCCCGTCCGCTTTGATCAGCCAGCTCCCTGCGGGCGAGCCGAAGAACAGCTCGCCGAGCACGGGCTGCGCAAGCAGGCCGAAGACTGCCCGGCCGGACACGCTCAGCCCGATCAGGGTCCCCCACAGCGGCGAACCCATCAAGAACGCCCGCGTCCCGTCGATCGGATCGATGTACCAGCAATACTCGGCATTGGTCACTTTCGACTCCGACTCCTCGGCAATGATGTCGTGATCCGGGTAAGCGGACTGAATCGTCTCGCGCAGCACCTTCTCGATGGCGTGATCCGCGCTCGTCACGGGATCGAAACCGTCGGCATCCTTGTTGTCGACCTGGAAGTGGCTGCGGAAATATGCCTCGGCAATTCCACCGGCCGTGTGCGCGAGCTCGAGCGCAAATCCCTCGAGCTCGATAAGAGTTTTCTCGCGCGCGCTCATGACGCGCGATTATGGCGCAAGAACAAAGGACCTGCGACCGTCACGCCGTTAGTGCTATCGTCACCGCATCGAAGCGGCGCGCCCGCCGCGCGGGGGGGGAGAAACAATGAAACACCGCTTGCTGGTTCTCAACTGGATTGGCCTTGCGATCGTCGCCACGGCAACCTGGCCCTCGCCAGTGCTGGCCCAGGACGTCGCAATCGCGAACGCCAGGATCATCGTCGGCAATGGGGAGGTGATCGAATCGGGCACGATCGTCGTCCGTGACGGGCGCATTACCGATGTCGGCAGCGGACGCATTGCCACGCGCGGCCTGACCACGATCGACGCGCGGGGGCTGACGGCGATGCCGGGGCTCATCGATGCCCATCGTCATATCAATACCGGCCCGGATGAGCGCGAAGAGATGCAGGCTCAGCTCGAAGCGGGCTACACGACGATTCTCTCGGGCGGCGGACCGGCTGCCGGGAACATCACTCTCAGAGACCGGATCGAGAACGGTGAAATCAATGGGCCCCGGATCATCCCATCCGGCCGGATCTCACTCGCCGATAACACCCCTCAGATGGCGCGGGCCCAGGTGCGGGAGCTGGCCAGGATGGGTATCGAGTTCACCGGCGAGATCTCACTGACACCGCAGCCGCGTCCGAGCGTGCACGAGATCGAGGTGCTTGAAGCCATCGTCGACGAGGCGGCGGAGGCCGGAGTGACCGTGCAGGTGCATGCGGTCTCGACACCGGCCATGGTCGCGGCGGTGCGGGCGGGCGTCCGGCGGCTCGTGCATCTCCCGAACAAGGATTTCGTGGACCGGGATGCCGCGGAGCTTCTGGCCGCAACCGACACGCTTATCCTGGCGACGATCGGCTTCGGCGCCCCGGTCTTCGGTGTGTTTGCCGAGGACAATCAGGCCCGGTTTCGCGACGGCCGCGACTGGCCCGAGTCGATCGCCGGAGCCAACCGCGACGCGCAGGGCCGCGCAATCGGCAACGAGATCGGGTTTACGATCGTCAATGCGAGAACCGTTTTCGACGAGGGCGTCACTCTCGGTTACTGCACCGACACGCGCTATGACCCCTGGGCCGGGTTGCGGCACGAGCTCGAGTCCTACAACGTCATGTTCTCGATGCGCGACATCGTCGAGATCATGGGCCCGAATACGGCAGCCTATATCAACATGGCCGACGATCTCGGCACGCTCGAAGCGGGCAAGCTGGCCGACATCGTTCTATTCAACGACAACCCGTTGGACGGCTTCTGGAACATGCTCGACGCGCGCGTCGTGCTCAAAGAGGGCGTCGTCGTCGTCGACAAGCGCTGACAAGAGGACA
>JASFSD010000177.1:0-5881 GCA_050114575.1 Gammaproteobacteria bacterium
ACGACGAAGACGATGAGCGCTAAGCCCGTCGTCCTGGTCGACGGCTCGTCGTATCTCTACCGGGCTTACCACGTCCCCAACCTGCAGCAGTTCAGCGACTCCTCGGGCAACCCGACGGGCGTCGTCTACGGCATTCTGAATATGACGAACCGGCTGCTCGCGGAATACGAGCCCGAGCAGATCGGCGTCGTTTTCGACGCGCCGGGCAAGACGTTCCGCGACGATCTCTACGCCGAATACAAGGCCAACCGGCCGCCGATGCCGGACGAACTTCGAGCGCAGATCGAACCTTCACTGGCCGCGATCGAAGCACTCGGCATCAAGGTCATACGCATCGAAGGCGTAGAGGCCGACGACGTCATCGGCACGCTGGCGGCGGCCGCGAGCGCCGAGGGCCTGGAAACGATCATCTCGACAGCAGACAAGGACATGACCCAGCTCGTCGACGACCATGTCGTCGTGCTGAACAGCATGGACGATCGGCGCCTCGACAGCGACGGCGTCGAGAAAAAGTTCGGCGTCCGCCCCGAACGCATCATCGATTACCTGACACTGATCGGCGACAGCTCCGACAATATTCCGGGCGTCCCCGGCGTCGGCCCGAAAACGGCGCAGAAGTGGCTGGCGGCGTACGGCGATCTCGACGGCATCGTTGCCCACGCAGATGAGATCGGCGGCAAGATCGGAGAGAAGCTCAGAAGCGCGCTCGATGTGCTGCCGCTGTATCGGGAACTCGTTACGATCAAGTGCGACGTCGCGTTGCCCTTCTCACTCGAGGACCTGTCACGCACACCGATCGACCCCGATCGTCTGCGCACCGTGCTCGAGCCGCTGGAAATGTTCAATGTCCTGAGACGCCTGCTCGGCACCAGCGATGGCGCGCCCGGCCCCGACGAGAGCACCGATTACGAGATCGTCCTGACCCGTGAGGCTCTCGACCAGTGGATCGAGCGCATCGCCGATGCGCCGCTGACCGCCCTCGATACCGAAACGACCAGCCTCAACTATATGGATGCCGAGCTCGTCGGCCTGTCGCTCAGCACCGAGGCGAAATCCGCCGCGTACATCCCGGTGGCTCACAGCTATGAAGGCGCGCCGGCGCAGCTCGACCGCGACGAGGTCCTTGCCCTGCTCAAACCCTGGCTCGAGGACGGGACTCGAGCGAAAGTCGGTCATCACCTGAAATACGATGCCCACATCCTCGAGAATTACGGGATCGCGCTCGCCGGGATCGAGCACGACACCATGCTCGAGTCCTACGTGCTGAACTCGACCGCCACCCGCCATGACATGGACTCGGTGGCGGCGAAGTACCTTCGTGTGACGACGACCAAGTACGAAGACGTTGCCGGCAAGGGCGCGAAACAGATCCGGTTCGACGAGGTCGAGCTCGAGCGTGCCGGCCCCTACGCCGCGCAGGACGCCGATATCAGTTTGCGGCTGCACCAAACGCTGTGGCCTGCGCTGGAAGCCGAGCCCGATGTCTGCCGGGTTTATCGCGACATCGAGCGGCCGCTGCTGTACGTGCTGCAGCGGATGGAGCATACCGGCGTACTGGTCGACGCCGAGATGCTCGCCGGGCAGAGCCGGGAGCTGGCCGACGCCATGCAGGCGACCGAGGCGCGGGCCTATGACGCTGCCGGCGGCGAGTTCAATCTCGGGTCACCCAAGCAGCTGCAGGAAATACTGTTCGACAAGCTCGAGCTGCCGGTTCTCGGCAAGACACCGAAGGGCCAGCCCTCGACGGCCGAAAGCGTGCTGGCCGAGCTCGCCGAAGACTACGAGCTGCCCGCGCTGATACTCGAATACCGGGCACTCTCGAAGCTGAAGTCCACCTACACCGACAAGCTGCCGCGCGAAATCAATCCGCGCACCGGCCGGATCCATACCTCCTATCACCAGGCCGTTGCCGCGACCGGACGGCTGAGCTCCTCCGATCCGAACCTGCAGAATATTCCGATACGCAAGCCCGAGGGACGGCGGATTCGACAGGCGTTCATCGCGCCGCCCGGCCACTGCCTGATCGCCGCCGACTATTCCCAGATCGAGCTCAGAATCATGGCGCATCTGTCGGGCGACAAAGGCCTGATAGATGCCTTCCGGCAGGAGCAGGACGTGCATCGGGCCACGGCTGCCGAGGTCTTCGGCGTCGGCCTCGACGACGTGGACCCCGACCAGCGGCGCTCGGCCAAAGCGATCAATTTCGGGCTGATCTACGGCATGTCGGCATTCGGTCTGGCCAGACAGCTCGGCATCAGCCGGCACGAAGCCCAGGACTACGTCGACCTGTATTTCGAGCGCTATCCGGGAGTCAAGGACTACATGGACCGGACCCGGGAGCTGGCCCGCGACCAGGGGTTCGTCAGTACGGTCTTCGGACGGCGCCTCTACCTGCCGGACATCAACGCCCGCAATGCCCCGCGGCGTCAGTACGCCGAGCGCAGCGCCATCAACGCGCCGATGCAGGGAACGGCGGCCGACATCATCAAGATCGCGATGCTCGAGGTGGCCCGCGAGATCGACGCGGACCGGCTGCCGGGCCGCCTGATCATGCAGGTGCACGACGAGCTCGTGCTCGAGGTGGAGACGGGAGCAGCCGCCGAGGCGATCGAGCGGCTCGTCGAGATCATGCAGGACGCTGCCGAGCTCGAGGTGCCGCTAAGCGTCGACGCGAATTCCGGTGCCAACTGGGACGAAGCGCACTAAGGGCCCACCCACTGAAGCAGCCGGTCCCTGGCTTCCTCGACGCCCGTCCCATCGCGGGCGGAAAACCGGATGACCTGTGCTGCGGGACCGAGCTCGCGCTCGGCGCGCAGGACGTCGCTCATGCCGGCACCGCGTGAAAGCTTGTCGGCCTTCGTCATGAGCACGGCGACCGGGCAGCCGAGATCGAGGGCCCAGCCGATCATCTGCTGGTCGCCCGCCGCAATCCCGCGCCGGATATCGACCGTCAGAAACAGCCCCGTCAGCGAGCGCCTGGAGGCAAAGTAGGCGTCGACGAGCCCGCGCCATTCCTGCCTGACGCGATCCGGCACACGCGCAAACCCGTAGCCCGGCAGGTCGACGAGCCGATGGCCGTTGCCCAGATCGAAGAAGTTGATCAGTTGCGTGCGTCCCGGGGTCTTGCTGACCCGAGCGAGTTTGGTCTGGCCCGTGATTCGATTGATCGCGCTCGATTTACCGGAGTTGGAACGGCCGACGAACGCGACCTCTGTGCCCGTGTCGTCCGGAAAGCCGTCCGCGCTCGCCGCGCTCTTGAGAAATTTCGCCTGCATTCGCCGCTCTGGTCGGGTCGGTTTCTGGATCGCGGTCGCTGCTCGCGATGGGCGCTTAGTGTACAATCGCGGCGCTTTTACAAGCTAAAGAAGCCGGATACCGTGCATTTGACGAAAGACCGCATCGAGCGCCGAAACCGCCCCCGTCTCCTGACCGTGCTGGCCGCAATCATCGCGGTATCTGCCGTGTCCGTGACGCAAGCTCAGGAGAGTTCGGCCGCGGCCGGTCAGGCCAAATCGGCCACCTGCGCTGCCTGCCACGGCGCCGACGGCAATTCAATTACGTCGATCTGGCCCTCTCTGGCCGGACAGCATGCCTCCTATATCGCCCGGCAGCTGCAGGCCTACAAGGACCGCGAGCGCACCGATGCCGGCATGCAGGGGTTCGCGGCGACGCTTTCAGAAGAGGACATGCGCGATCTGGGGGCCTATTTCGCCTCGCAGACGATAATACCGAAAGGTGCCGACCCGGCCATGGTCGAGGTCGGCGAGCGCATCTACCGCGGCGGGATCCCGGAACGCGAAATCGCTGCCTGCATCGCCTGCCACGGCCCGACAGGCAAAGGGAATCCGCTGGCCGGGTACCCGCGCATCAGCCATCAACACGCCGACTACCTCGCGACAACCCTGCGTGACTACCAATCAGGCGCCCGCCGGTCGGATGCTGGATTGAACCAAATGATGCGCAACGTTGCCGAACTCTTACTCGATGAAGAAATTGAAGCCCTGGCAAGCTACATGCAGGGTCTCAACTAGATAACCCGGAGGGCAATCGTGAATCGAATTCCAATCCTGATGCTGGCGGCTCTGGCGCTGGCCGGCTGCGGACAACCCGAGCCAACGAGCACCGCCGTCGAGAGCGCGTCGACCGAAACCACAACGCAGGCCGCAGCACCACAAGCCGCGGAGCCAGCCGCAACCGTTGCCGAGTCGACGCCAGCGACTACGGTCGCGGCGACCAGCTCGACGGCCGCCGAGAGCGCCTCCTCGGAGCGAATCCAGCTCGCCCAGGTCGATCTCGGATCCGTCGAGGCAGCCGGTTTCATCGAAGGCCAGCACTATCGCAGGCTCTCGCCGACGCAGCCGTCGAACGCAAGCCCGGGCACGGTCGAGGTGAACGAGTTCTTCATGCACAGCTGCATTCACTGCTACAACCTCGAGCCTTACGTCCAGGCATGGCTGCCGGAGAAACCCGATTACATCGAGTTCGTTCGCGTGCCGACGACCTGGAACCCCATGGTCAAGTTGCATGCGCAGGCTTTCTACACCGCAGTTGCTCTCGGCAAGGAAGAGGAGATGCACCTGCCGTTCTTCCGCGAGATGCACGAGAACGGCAACTACCTGCAGTCAGTTGACGCGCTGGCAGATTTCTTCGGCCAGTTCGACGTCAGCCGCGAGGAGTTCGAGGGTGTATTCGACTCGTTCGCGATCGCCACGCGCGTCAACCGCGCCGACGAGCTCGGTCGCCGTTATCGCGTCGACAGCACACCGACGATAATCGTCGGCGGCAAATATCGTACGGACGTCGGCATGGCCGGCGGTTACGATCAGCTGTTCGAGCTCATCGACGCACTCGCGAGAGCCGAGCTCGGAATGTAGTTCCAGGCGCCCGCCCGGGCACCTCAGAATTCGTCCTTGTCCTCCACGAGGCCGTACGGATCGGCGTGGATGATTACTTCGGCCCGTGGAAAGCTTCGTTTGACCTCGGCCTCGACCTGATCCGAAATCTCGTGGACCCGCGCCAGCGGCAGCTCCGGGCGAAGCTCGAGGTGAAACTGGATGAACTCGTGAGTGCCCGACGTGCGCGTCCTCAGATCGTGCGCACCCAGAACCTCATCGTGAAGCTTCGCGATGCGCAGGATTTCCTGCCGGCTCGCGGCGGGCAGCTCACGGTCGAGCAGCACGTCCAGTGACTGCAGGACGATCGCCCTGACGCTCGACAGAATGACGAGCACCACGAGCAGCCCCAACAGCGGATCGGCCCGGTGCCAGCCCAGCCACGAGCTCGCCCCGATGGCGGCCAGCACGGCAACGTTGGTCAGGACGTCGGCTTTGTAGTGCAGGGCATCGGCGCTGATTGCGATCGATCCCGTCTGCTCGACGACGAGCCTCTGGTAGAGCACGAGCGAGATCGTCAGCACCAGCGAGACGGCCATGACGACGGTCCCGGCCAGCGGCGCCGTGATCGGCTCAGGCTCGATCAGACGGGTTACCGCCCTGAAACCCACGTACCCGGCCGACAGCGTGATTACGAACGACTGCACAAGGCCGGCGATCGCCTCGAGCTTGCCGTGCCCGAAACGATGCTCGCGATCAGCCGGCTCGAGCGCGAAACGCACGGCGATCAGTGTCATCGTCGATGCGAGCAGGTCCAGCACCGAGTCTGCCAGCGACCCGAGCATCGCAATCGAGCCGGTTGCAAGCCAGGCCCAGATCTTGAGCCCGACCAGAGCCGTTGCCACAGAAACGGACGCGACGCCCGCGGACCGAACCAGCCGCGCGCGTGTCTCGAGCTCCTGTTCCGGAGTCGTCGCGCTCATGCGTCGAGTCGCTCGACCGACTGGAGACGACGCCGCGCCTCGTCGATGGTTGCGGACTCCTTGGCG
>JASFSD010000178.1:0-5859 GCA_050114575.1 Gammaproteobacteria bacterium
CAGACTCCGGCGCGACCAGCCGGTTCTTGACGCAGGTGTTATACGAGGTATGAACAGATTTGTAGTACTGCGCGTGGCTGCCTCTGCGGCGCAGGATCATCTGCTGGTAATGGTGCGCGAGCGTGTAGTTGGCTGACAGATTTTCCGGTCCGAAGTTCTCGCCCAGGCTCAAGTCCGTGAACGGATGCCAGTAGTGCTTGCCGACCTCGTTCCAGTCGCGATAGTAAATGCCGCATTTCATCGTCGCATCGCAGGCCTCGTAGAAGGCCTTCAAGTCGATCCGTGCAGCACGCAACAGCTCGGGCAGATCGGGCTGAGTCGACTCCCCAACGCCGATCGCGCCGCCGCGGCTCGGCCGAATCAGCTGGACCTTCAGGAACGGGCAATAGGTTTGAAAGGCCAGCGCCGTAAGCCACCCTGCTGAACCGGCGCCGACGATCGCCACTGACTGAAGCTTCTGTCCCATCAAAAATCGTTGCTTTCGAGGTTGCGTTACCGGGCGGGTTGGTAGCTCTCAGCCGGCGTCTGCTCTGCGTAGCCTTGCGGTTCTGCGTCGCCTGAGGCCCGGCTGCTGCATCCTATCACGGCAACGTCACGCTTCGACCGGGGCGTCGAAGGCAACGAGCGCGAGCCTATTCCTGAGCTTCCGAGTAGTCGACGAAAGTCAGCTCGCGGCACTCGTCCGGCGCGTACGGGATGTCTGCGATCTGCAGAAAGTCTTCGCCGACATACTCGCCCGTGAAATAGACGGGGTCGGTCGCGACATAGCGCCGCCAGAGCGTCATCGTTTCCGTATCGAGCGAGAATCTCTCGACGACGTGAAGCCGATCGCTGTTGAGTATGGGCGGTGACAGGACGCCCGGCTCGAACGCCACGGTATCGACGACGAGCTCATCGCCCTCCCATCGGCCGATCGAGTGCCCCGCTCTGCTCGGCGCAATCACTGCGGGATGCGAATCGAGATTCATGTGAACGGTGCGCTCGAACCCGAGCTGGCCGTATTGAATCCTGATCGTATCCCCGGACTGTGTGATGCGGTTGACGGGCCCGTCGAAAGTCCAGTCGAACAATATGCTCGTCGTTTCACAACGCATGCGCGGATTGTCTGCGGGATCGTAGGTCCCAAATGCGTCGGCCGCGGCCCGGCCGGCGGCCGTCAGGTTCGCCTCACGGGTTCGATACTGGCGTGCCCCGCCCTGGCCCGCCGCGGTCGGGTCGCCGATACTGCCCTCGCCGGGTTCGAACTGATCGACTGTGCTCAATGGCACGAGAGCACCGCCGCGCCCTCTCGGGTCGGTCATGACGAGCTGCTCCGAAGCCCAGTCGCCCGAAATGTTCGGCTCACCGCTGGCGAGACGCAGTGGACGATCCGACCCGGGAAACTGCCCCGGCTTTTCGATCTGCCCGTACCGGTCGGCGCTCGAGCCGTCGGCAAACGTTATGGTCGTCAGATAGCACGAATACGGATCGATGCGGTCGCCCCGGCCCTGGATCCCTACGGGATCGCCTGCGACGAACATCGATTCCGACCAGCCGGACCGCTTGAGCACGGTGGCCGCGCGCATCTCGCAGCGATGATGCTGGACGTCGCCGTCGGCATCGACGACATCGAAGTAGACCCAGGCATGCGGGTTGACGAAGTCGACGCCGGTAATAGTGCCCTCGTACTCGACGAAGCTGTTCCGGTCGAAGGTCCCGGCGCCGTGGTGTGCGGCGGCGGATCCACAGATCAGGGTCGCTGCACCGGCAGCGACGAGTCGTCGCACTGCGTTCGGTTTTCGATGCGGCATGTGCCCCCCTCTCGGCTACCGGCGCGCACTACTGACTCAGCGCACGCTCCTGTTTGGCCATGTGGTCGACGAGCTCGTTCTTCTGCAGACCACCCAGCCGTTCCATATTGATCTCGTAGAGCGCTCGGACATAGGAAACGTCCCAGTCGGTCAGCCCCGTGTAGGCTTCCGGGTTGCTGAACAGATTGAGGATGCTGTCGTACTCGGACGGATCGGTCCGGGGATTGATCTGCGCGAGCGAAACCACGGCAAGGTAATCACCGATCTCCTGCCATGTCGTCCCGGTCAGCTTGGTGGCGTCGACGATGATGGTGACTCGCCAGAGCTTGTCGACGACGCCGGAGTGAATCCGGGACGGGCCGGCCACGCTGATGACCGGATAGCCGTCATTGCCGTCCTGAGGCAACGTGATCGCTCGCTGACCCAACTGCGCGTCCACCGGCATGCTGACATGCCACCATCGCACGGGGTCATCGGAAACTTTGAACGCATCGAGCGCGTCCAGGCCGAGCTGCATGCAGCAGGTCGGCCCGCCGGGCCGGAACAGGAACGGCTGCTCCTCGACCAGCATCGTTGCCACATCGTCGGCATCGACAGTGAAAATAATGATAACGTCGGGGGCGCAACCGGGCTCTCCGTAGTCGAGCCCGACTTCGGCTGCGAGCCGTGAGATTCGGTCCGCCAGGTACTGCGCTGCCGTCGTCTCGAGATTGTGCACGCCGACGCAGACACTTCGATGCCAGCGGGCGTAGCCGGCGCCGGGCGGCAATGCTACGACCTCGTCCAGAAAGTCCTGAATGTATACGTCGATATCGAACTCGATCTCGCTCATGCGCTGGCCGCGCACGATGACTTCTTCCAGCGGTTGTTGTGGCTGAGCGCGTTGCTGCTCCACGGCGAGCTGCTGCTCGACATTCTGAGCGAGCGCTCCGACGCCGCAGAGGGCCGCGGCCCAACCGAGCCCGATCGTTGCGAAAAGCTGGCGTGATACGCGCAAAGCTGTCACTCCCTGGATAGCGCAATACGGGCGCGTCGCTCGAGCCCGCAGACGAAATATCATACCGCGGCGCCTGCCGGCCATGCGCGAGTCTGCACCCTGTCTGCGTCTCAAGAATTGTCAGCAGCGGGGAGCCCGGGCACCGGTGTGTGAACGCAGGCACGACGAGGTTATGGCCGACTCGAAACGCAAAGACGATGCCAGGAACGGGTTTGTCGATCGTCAGGCGATGGCGCGTGAGATCGCGGCAATGTGCTCGACGTCGGTTCCGCAGCAACCACCGACCACGCGCAAGTCGTAATCGTGCCGCATCGCGGCGACCTCCGCTGCGAGCTCCGCCGGATTGCCGCGATCGAGCTCGGTGCTGTTGTCGAGCTCTTCGTGACTCATCTTCGAAGAGTTCGCCCGGAATCCCTTGAATCGATCGAGCCAGTCTTCGCCCGAGGCCCTCGCCGCCTCGAGCGACGGAACGAGGTGCGTGGGATGCGCGCAATTGACGAGGTAGTACAGAGGCGAACTGCCGGTTGCGTCATCGACCCTGTGAATGAAATCGCCGAGCGTGCTGCCGTCGGGCAATCGCCCGTCGGTCTCGACGGTGGCAGAAATCAATATCGGGACCTCGAGCTCTCGAGCCGCCTCCGTGAGGCCGATGGCCTCGTTGACGTTCGTCATCGTCAAGGCGCAAACGACATCGACTCCGCTGCCCTCGAGCGCCCCGAGCTGCGCACGATGGTAGCCGAACGCCTCGGCAACCGTGACGTCGCTGCCCTGGTAGCCGTCGCCCCTGGGGCCGATATCGGCGGCGAGCAGAACGGGAAACGTATCGGCGTCGCGCGACTCGCGCTGCCTCCACGCCTCCACGGCCTGTCGCGTCTTCGATGCCGCGAGCTGATTCAGCCGCGCGAGGTCCGACTCGGCGTAACCGAGCGCTTCGATGTAATCCGGATGGGCGCGCCAGATCAGCGCGTCGAGCAGGAGTCCGTGGCCGCCCGCATCGACGGCGGAAATCAACGGAAACAGATACTGCTGCTCGAGCTCGGCCAGTGCCGTGTCATGCTCGAAGATCTCGAACGCGCAGAACTCACGCAGCGGAAACTGCTGCTGGAAGGCGAGATAGGTTTCGGTTCCGGCCGCCGTCATGAACTGTCGGCTCAGGAGGAGGTCGTCGATGGCGTCGGTGCTCATGCATTACTCCGGGCTGCGAGCCCTGTCGGTCAAGGTACGATCGGCGTGCTGCGGTCGATGGTTCCCGTCTGCTCCGTTCCGACCATCAACTCATCGGCGAAGTTCGACTGCTGGCACACGTACTCGAACAGCTCCTCGTCCGGGCGGAAATACAACTCGAACGCCATGGTATAGGTCCCGGTGTACGCCGCGGGGTCATCGACGGTCAGCTCGTACTCGAGCACGTCGTGGTTGATCCTGTCGAAGCGCTCGATCGTGTGCAGGCTCTCGGTATGCGGCAAGCCGAAGCGATCGAACCAGAAATCCTCGTTGTAGCCGATTGTGTCGACAACGAGCGTGTCACCATCCCACCAGCCGATGGCATGCCCGTAGTTCGAGGACGACGGATTCACCGGGTGCGTGCGCCCATCCATGTGCACCGTTCGAAACGTATGTGGCCCGCCGATGTCGAAAATGTACAGGCTCTTGAGCTCCGGAATCTCGACGAACTCGACGCCGTAAGGGGTCAGAAACTGCCGCGCGGCGCCCGAGGCCTTACAGCGGGCGTGCGGCTCGAGGCGATAGATCAGCCGCTCTTCGTAGAGCGCTTTGGCCCAGGGCCGGAAAGGAATCTCCTCGACCGGCGTGCCGGTTCCCGGCGTCCCAACGGGCGGAGGCAGCCAGATGCCGTTCCGGCCCGGCACGGTTCCGCGCAGCGAGACGCCGCCGTCGGCCCTCCGCGGCGTCGGCAGAGGCTCCGCTGACTCGCCGTTAGACGCGCCGGGCTGAGCCAGCAATCCGTTCACCGGCCCGATCGTCAAGGCCAGTATCAGTACCGCTCGCTGTAGATTCCGCACAGGAGCCCTCGCTACGACCGGTTGTGCTGACAAAAGTGCGACGGCAGGTCCGCGCCGCCGACCCAGCCGAAATTCCAGCTGGCCGACCAGGGTCTCGTGTAGGCTCCCGGGTCGTCGATCGTCACTTCGTACTCGAGCGTATCGAGGCTGGTGCGCGTGAATCGCTCGGTCAGGTGCAGCTGATCCGTGTGCGGCAGCCCACCCTCGGTGAACCAGAAGTCCTCGTTGAAACCCCGCGTCTCGACGACGAGCGTCTCGCCGTCCCAGGTTCCCGTCGAACGTCCGTAATAGAGCGGGTTGTCGTCGTCGCCGCTGACGAGACCGAGCGGCTCGCGGCCGTCGAGGTAGATGATGCGGTAATTGCGATTGCCGCTGCCGAGCAGCACGAAGACGCGCTCGGAGGCCCGATCCTCGATCAGCTGGAAGCCGAATCGGGACTGGAATTGACGGACACCGCCGGGCGGCTTGCAGCGCAGGTACATGGGATCGTCGCGCAGATGCCGTTGCTGCCGGTGGCGGTAGAGCGCGAGCGCCCAGGGCTGAAACGGCGCCACCAGCGCCGCATCGTCGAGATCCGCGAGCAGGCCGTGCTCATTGATACCGACCTCGACGCCGTCCTCGACGAGAACCGTCTTGCTCGGATGAGCCCAGTAGCCGCCCGCCGAGTCGGGCGTCGCTCCGAGGGCCGGACGCCCATCGGCCCATCGCGGCGTCGGCCGTGAGGCCTGCATTGAATTTCTCGACTCAGGTAGCAGGCCGAACAGGCGTGCACCGCTGCCGTCTCGCTCGACTGCCGCACCCCAGACCTGCCGGCTGCCGTCGCGGGCGCGGATCCCGTCGACCGACACGCGATCACCTGGCTCGAGCGTGTCCCGCGACCAGCCCGATGCTTCGAGCGTGATCGGGCTCTCGAGCTCCACGGCCCAGTTCAACGTCTGACCGGATTCGGTGACATTGATAAACACATGGGCGTGCGGATTCCGCCAGTCGACAAAGCTGACGATGCCGGCGAGATGCACCGGGTCCGCGTCATCGAATTTCGCGAGGATCG
>JASFSD010000179.1:0-5858 GCA_050114575.1 Gammaproteobacteria bacterium
ACGTGCCGCTGGCGTCACGACGCAAGATCTGGCATCTGCACAGCGCGCTGGGCTTCTGGCTCTGCCTGCTGCTGCTGAACTGGGGACTGACGAGCCTCTACTTCGCGTTTCCTGGGCCGATCGAGGACCTGCGAGACTGGCTCGATCAGGACATCGATGATTTCGTCCGGCCCGGAGACAATCTGATCAACTTTCTCGTCGACGCGCACTTCGGACGGTTCGGGGGGTTCTGGGGCCGATCGACCTGGGTGATTCTCGGTCTCGCGCCGGCGGCTTTATTCGTGACAGGCTTCTGGGTCTGGTTGCAGCGCCGCCGCCGCCGCGCAGCCGCTATCGCCGCCCAGACGCGTTGATTCTTTCGCGCCGGCCGGCCCGGGTCGTCGTGGCTAGTCAGTCTCGGCTGCGAGCGCCAGATCCGGCGCATTGGTGGCCGGCAGGTGGCCCCTGAGCTCGTCGACGACGTCGGCGTAGTCAGCCTGAGGCGCCAGATTGGTCCATTCGTTCGGGTCGGCGACCATGTCGTAGAGCTCCTGACTGCCGTCCGAGTGGCTGATATAGCGGTAGCGTTCGGAAACCACGGCGTGATTGCCGTACCCGTAGGTCGAAAGCACGGGGTAATTCCATTCGAGCGCCGGGTCCTCGAGCAGAGGGACCAGGCTCCGACCTTCGAGATGGGCGGGCCGCTCGATGCCGGCCAGATCGACGAGCGTCGGATAAATATCCATGAGCGACACGGGCGCCCGCGTCGTCGAACCGGGTGTCGTCACGCCGGGTGCGACGATGATGAACGGGACGTGCAGCGACTCGCTCCAGAGCGTCATCTTGCGCCAGCGGCCTTTCTCGCCGAGATGGAACCCATGGTCGCCCCAGAGCACGATGATCGTCCGGTCGGCGCGGCCGCTTGCATCGAGCGTGTCCATCAGTCGGCCGACCATCGCGTCGGCGTAGCTCACGCTCGCAAGGTACCCCTGGACGCCCTCTTCCCAGGTCCCGGTCGCGAGCACCCAGTCGTGCAGCTCGACCGAGTAAGTGTCGCTGCGTGCGGCATAGGCCGACACGTCGTCCAGATCGTCGGCGCGAGTCGGCGGCAGCTCGACCTCCTCGAGGGGGTGCAGATCGAAGTAGCGCTCGGGCACGTACCAGGGCAGATGCGGCCGAAAAATGCCGACAGCCGTGAAGCGCGACTGGGTTGTCTGGCCAGCCATCTGCTGTTGTATCCAACCGACGACCTGGCCGTCACCCATGGCGTAGTCTTCGGCCACGAGGGGGTCCCAGTCGAAGCCCGCAACCAGCGGATTGCCGTTCATCGGGCGCGCCGGAGGACCGATCTCATCCGGCAGCTGCCGGTCGAGACTGGGATAAAAGTCGTCCCAGGCCGTGGTGTCGTTGAATCCCGTGAAGCCCGATTCATAGAAGGTATGGGCGTGGAAGATCTTTCCCGCGCCGACGGTCAGGTAACCGTTGTCGCGGAAGTGCCGCGGCAGCGTGGCCTTGCCTTCGAAGACTGCCGCCGTTCGCCAGTCCGGCCGGTTACCGTAGATTCCGGACGTCGAAGGCCTGATCCCCGTCAGCAGCGCGGTCCGTGTCGGGTTGCAGAGCGGCGCGGCCGTCTGGGCGTTGAGAAACGCCATGCCGCGAGCCGCAAGCCGGTCGATATTCGGCGTCCTTGTTTGCGGGTGGCCTCCGAGATAGCCGACCCAGTCGTTGAGGTCGTCTACGGCAATGAAAAGGACGTCGTAGCCTGTGTTTTCCTGCGCGCCTGCGCTGGTCGCGATCATCCAGGCAGCAGCCAGCGCCGCGAGCCGAAACCGCATAGGAGTCGACATCAGCGCGCGGCGAAGGCGGCGGTATCGCCATGGCCGTGGTCGGCGTCGCCGGCGAACTGCTCCAGGTGCTGGCGCAGCAGGTCCTTGCCGTAATCGTTTCCGTTCGGCGTCCTGACCACGCTGTGGATGTGGTTGCGTGTCGCCACGTTGCGCGGCCCGCCGAGCGCAACCGGCCCCTGATGATCGAATTCGATGTAGATCACCGGGCTGTGGATCCGGTAGTAGAAGACGCCGTTCGCCTCGACGTGACCCTTCCAGGCGAAGTAGGTCCGATCGAGATGGGCCATGACCTCGTCCATGCGCAGCGCCGCATGGCCATCGTCCATGTTGCCGACGTAGAGGCCGATGAGCTCGAGCAGCGCCTCGCGCTGCCGCGCGTCGAGCCGTGTCGCAGGCAGCCCTTCGTAGGCGACCTCGACGTTGTCGCTCATCATCTCGGCCTCGTTCTCGCCGCGACCTTTCGCGGTCGTCAGAATCGCGTCTGCGCGCTGGTCGCTCAACAGCGTCTGCATGAAGGCGAGCGCCTGGTCCTGCTCGGCCTGCATGATCGACGTTCCGGCGTACTTGCCGGAATCTGCGGAGACCGGCTCCGACCCCATGAAGGTCGGCGTCATGACGACCTGATCGCCGATGACGACGTAGTTGACGACGAGATGATGGCCGTCGAGCTGCCAGCCCCACGGCTCGTCGGCGGAGGGCTCCCCCATGACCGTAAAGAAATACAGGTCCTCGCCATAGTCGTCGAAGTTGTCGACGAGCTCGGCAATGGTGTGGTTGAGGCGCATGATGTCGCGCGAGGTCTGGTAGCCGCGTTCGCTCAGTGACGCGCGGATGAGCGCGTAGGCGCGCTCACGCTGCGCTTGCGTCATCTCTCGCGCGCTGACGCCCTGGCGCTGAAACAGGTGGACGTTGGCCCAGTTGCGCCACTCGCTGTCCTCCACCGGGAAGACGGTGCGTTCCCGCTGCACTGCCGAGAGCGAGGCCAGAAAGCGCTCGGCCGCGACCCTGACGGCCTCCGTGCTGACGCCGGTCTCGGCCAGCTCGAAGAGCCCGCCCTCGACGTGGCCGTCGGCCGTCAGGCCGACGAACGGCTCGGCCAGAACCGCCTGCATGCGCTGATTGAAGCCGCCGAAGCCGCCCGGCTGGGCCAGCGCGACGGTCGCAATCAGGGCGCTCAACCCGGCCAGTGCGCAAGTTCTTCTGGTCACAATCCCGTCCCCCCGATCCAGGTGTCAGAGTTCGATCATACCTCGTGTCGGCTCGTTGCGCGGCCCGTTCCCGGCCGGTTGCGTGAGTTCCCGCCCTGGGCAAGAATGCGCCGCGACATGGGAAACTCGAACCAGCGAATTCTGACCACGCATGTCGGCAGCCTGCCGCGCAGCGAACCCGTCATCGAGTTTCTCAAGCTCAAGGAGCAGGGCGAGCCCTACGATGTCGCCGAGTTCGACGTCGTCATGCGACAGGGTGTGGACGAGGTCGTCGCGAGGCAGCGCGAGATCGGCATCGATATCGTCAGCGACGGCGAGACCAGCAAGATCGGCTACGCGACCTATATCAAGGACCGCCTGTCCGGTTTCGAAGGTCACCATCCGCGGCCGCCTCATCTCGACCTGGCGCCGCACCCCGATTTCCGCGAGGCGATGGGGCGTATGCTCGGCCCGCAGACCTTTCGGCGCGCCGCCTGCACGGGTCCCATCGAGCTGATCGATCCTGAAGCCGTCAACAAGGATATAGAGAACCTGAGACTCGCACTTGCCGCTCATGGTGGCGGCCGCGCTTTCATGAATGCGGCCTCGCCGGGAGTGGTCTCGTCGTTTCAGCACAATCGCTACTACGAGTCGCACGAGGCCTACGTCGATGCGATCGCAGACGTGATGCGTCTGGAATACGAGGCTATCGCCGACGCGGGCTTCGATCTGCAGCTGGACTGTCCGGATCTTGCGATGGCCAGGCACACGGGCTTTCAGGAGCTCGGCGAGTCGGAGTTCCTGAGCCGTGCCGAATACCAGGTCGAGGCCCTCAATCGTGCAGTCGCCAATATTCCGCCCGAGCGGATGCGTATGCATATCTGCTGGGGCAACTATGAGGGTCCGCACGACCACGATATCCCGTTGACGACGATTCTCGGGATCGTGCTCAAGGCGAGACCGGCGGCGATCGTCTTCGAAGCGGCCAATCCGCGGCATCGTCACGAGTGGACGGTCTGGCGTGACGCCGAGATTCCCGAGGGGAAGATACTCGTTCCGGGCTGCATCGACTCGACCTACAATTACGTCGAGCATCCCGAGCTCGTTGCCCAGCAGATCTGTCAGTTTGCAGACATCGTCGGCCGCGACCGCGTGATCGCCGGGACGGATTGCGGCTTCGGCACGTTTGCCGGAACTGGTCGCGTCGTGGCCGACATCGCGTACAAGAAGCTGGCGTCGCTGGTGGAGGGCGCGGCGATCGCGAGTGGTCGGCTTTGGGTTCGCGCCTAGCCCTGGGAGTTACGCGGCCAACCGTTTGAGATCGATCGTATCGCCGTATTTCGGGATCGTGACCGTGGCTCCGGTGGCCGTCTTCAAAGCACCCGCCAGCGCGGCCTGGGCGTCGGGCTCGCCGTGGACGAGACAGACCGGTGGCGCGCCCTCGAAGTTCCGATACCAGTCGAGGAGCCCGGCCTGGTCGGCGTGGGCCGAAAGCCCGCCGACGGTGTGAATCCCGGCATTGACGCGGATTTCCTCGCCCATGATTCGAACCTGATCGGCGCCGTCGACGAGCCGCCGGCCCAGCGTGCCGCGAGCCTGATAGCCGACGATGACGACCTGACAGTCATCCTTCCAAAGGTTGTGCTTGAGATGGTGCGTAACACGGCCGCCCGTGCACATGCCGCTGCCGGCAATGATGATGGCGCCCGAATCGCGCTCGTTGATGGCCATCGAGTCTTCCGATGTACGCGATAACGTCAGATTCGGCAGCCGCGTATCGGATGTCCCCGGTCGAAACAGCTCGGTGTCGAACAGGTGGCGGAACTGCGAATAGGTCGTCGTGGCTTCGATTGCCATTGGGCTGTCGAGAAATACTTCGTAGTCGCCGATGTGCCATGCGTCGAAATGCTCCGCCATCAGATAGAGCAGATCCTGGGTCCGGCCGACGGCGAAGGCGGGAATGATGATGTTGCCCGCGGCTCTCTCGCGCCGCGAGAAGACGGCCTCGAGCTCCTCGAGTGTCGATTCGGCGGCGCGGTGCATGCGGTCGCCGTACGTGCTTTCCAGCAGAACGAGATCGGCCTCGGCAACGGTCTCCGGGTCCGGCATGACCGGTGCATCGACGAAGCCGAGGTCGCCGCTGAACACGATCTTGCGCTCACGGCCGCCTTCGGTGAGCCAGGCTTCGACGATGGCGGAACCGAGAATGTGGCCTGCATTGCGCAGTGTGAGGGAGAACCCCGGCACAATTTCCGTTTTGACGCCGTAGCGAAGTCCACGGAACTGCTGCATGACCGCCTCGCCGTCTTCCTGTGTGTAAAGCGGCGTCACCAGCGGCAGGCCCTGTCGGCGTCGCTTGCGGTTGGCCCATTGGGCATCCTTCTCGTGCAGATAGCCCGAATCGCGGAGCATGATCGCGCACAGCGCTCGACTCGCATCGTGCGTGTAGATCGGTCCAGTGAATCCCTGCTTCATCAGCAGGGGCAGCCGGCCGGAGTGATCGATGTGGGCGTGGCTCAAGACCACGGCGTCGATGGCCGCCGCGTCGAACGGCAACGGCTGGCGATTCCAGTCTTCCTCCTCGGAGCTGCCCTGGACCAGGCCGCATTCGAGCAGGATGTTCCGATCGCCGATGCGGATGAGGTAACAAGAACCCGTCACCCGTCCGGTAGCACCGAGAAACTGAATATCCATTAAGGGTCGGAAGGCCTCGTCGCTTAGGGCAATTACTTATTCCGTGCCCGGTGCCGTGAATTCTAGACTCTCCGTCACTCTAGGAGGAACCTTATGGATTCGGAGACGACTGACAAGCTGCAAAGAGTTTTCGCTGTGATCGACCCCGAGC
>JASFSD010000180.1:0-5846 GCA_050114575.1 Gammaproteobacteria bacterium
ACCTTTACGACAATCCGAGCACGCACGGGCGCGATTACGACATCTACACCCTGGGCGCGGACGGCGAGGAAGGTGGCGACGGTGTCAATGCGGACATCGGTAACTGGAATCTCAACTGATCTCAGTCGGCGTGCTCGCAGCAGGCTCGAGCGCGGCTTTTCTCTTCTGGAGATTCTGGTTGTGGTCGCGATCATCGGAATCTTCGTCGGCGTCACCGTGCTCTCCACGGATCTGGTCGGCTTCGAGCGTAAGCTCGAGCAGGAAGCCACCCGACTCGGCTCGCTGGTCGGCTTCGCCAGCGACGAGGCGCTGCTGCAGACGCAGGACTTCGGGATACTGATCTGCGAAGACAGTTACCACTTTTTCGTTTACGACTACGATGCGGCTGACTGGATTCCCTATGCCGTCAGGCCGTTCGAGGCGCGCACCCTCGAGCCGGACATGCTGCTTACGCTTCGAATCGACGACCGGGAGGTCGAGCTCGAAACCGCGGCCGAGCTGTTTCCGTCCGCCGTGACCGGCGAGCTTGCCGACGAAGACCTCGACGAGATGCCCGACCCGCAGATCGTCATTCTCTCTAGCGGCGAGGTCACCCCGTTTCAACTCGAATTGCTGCGTGCATCGGAGCTCGATGAGCCCGGCGTGCTGCTGAGCGTCGCCTTCGACGGCGAGTCGGAGGTCACCCGCAGTGAGATCTAGATCGCGTCCAGGAGGTCGCGCACGCGGCTTCACACTGCTCGAGACAATGGTCGCACTCGTCGTGGTCGCGCTCGGCATGACGGCTGTCTTCCTGCAGCTGAACCAGTTCGCCGCCAACTCGATTTACTTGCGCGACAAGACGATCGCGAGCTGGATCGGCAGCAACACCGTGACCGAGCTCAGCATTGAGCCCGAGTGGCCGGCAATCGGCGCCGAGGAGCTCGAGATCGAATTCGCCAGCCGCGTCTGGAACATTCGAATCGAAGTCTCGGAAACCGACGTCGAGAACCTGCGTCGGGCGGACGTCTCGGTCGCGCTGGCCGACGACCCGGAACGCATCATTCACACGGTCTCGGGCCTGATCGAGCCGCCCGTTCCACAGAACTTCCCGCCCGTAAGCTGGCAGACGGTCAATCGGGTACCGAGAGGATGAGGCGTCTCAGCGGGTTCACTCTGATCGAGCTGCTGATCGCGCTCGCGATCGTCGCCATTATCGGCGTCATTGCTCTGACCGGGATTCGAACCGTAATCAGGCAGCAGGCGATTGCATCGGAGCGGGCCGAGCGCTGGCAGGAAATCCAGTTCGCGATGCGGATCATCGTTCAGGACCTGTCGCAGGTGCATCCGCGCATCACGCGCGATGAACAGGGCTACGGCATTCGCTCGAGTTTTCTCGCCGACCCGACGCATCAGTTCGCGCTCGAGTTCAGTCGTGGCGGCTGGACCAATCCGGCCGGATTCCCGCGCGGGACGGTCCTCAGAGTCGCATACGACATCGAGGACGACACGCTGGTCCGGTTCTACTGGCCGGTCACCGACCGCACGCTGGCGACGCCACCGGTCCGCAACGAGCTCCTGACGGGCATCCGCGAGATGGAAGTGCTCTACTTCGATGACAACGGCAGCTCGTGGCTCGATTGGCCGCCGCTGGACTCCAATCTCAACGTGGCACCGACGGATCGGCCGAAAGCCGTTCAATTCGGTCTGAACCTCGAGGACCTTGGAAGCGTATGGCGTCTCGTCGAGCTCTGAACGCGCCCCTGCACCGTCACCGCGAGCGGGGTGTGGCTCTGCTCACGGCGGTACTCGTCGTGGCCATCGGCACGCTGCTTGCCACCAATCTGATGTGGCTGTCGACCCTGGACCAGCTGCGCACGGCCAGCGCCATGGCCAGCGATCAGGAACTGCAGTATGCGCTCGGTGCCGAAGCCTGGGCCGCCGACATCCTGCGGCAGGACCTCGAGGACTCGACGGAGAGTGATCATCTGGGCGAGATCTGGGCGGTGGAGATCGACCCCCTGCCAATCGAGGGCGGTTTTATTCAGGGCGCGCTCGAGGATCTGCAGGGGCGCTTCAACCTGAACAACCTCGTCAGCCTCGAGGGCGAAGAAGACGAGGTCATGGTGGCCCAGTTTCAGCGGCTGCTGCAGCTCGTCGAAATCGATCCCGGGCTTGCGGGCGCGGTCGTCGACTGGATCGATCCGGACACCGAGCCGCGATTCCCTATCGGCGGAGAGGATGACGCCTATTCGCGCGCCGATCCGCAGTACATGACGCCCAACAGCATGGTCACGTCGCCGAGCGAGCTCATGGCCATCAACGGCTTCGATGCCGAATCGTATGCCCGAATCGCGCCGTACGTGACGGCGCTGCCCCGCGGAACGCAGCTGAACGTCAATACGGCTTCGGATGTCGTGCTGGCTTCCCTGTCGGATGAAATCGACCTCAATACCGCCGCTTCCCTGGTCGACGAGCGCGCCGGCGGCGAGTTCGCCAGCATCGAAACGACCTTTCAGGGCCTCGTCTCCGAGCGCATGCTCCCGCGGCTCGATGGTGTATCAGATCACTTTTTGCTGATCGGTCGGGTGACAATCGGCGACACAACGCTGAGAATTAGATCTGTGTTGCAGCGCCACGACAGTGGACTGACGCGAACACTGTTCAGAAGCTTCGGAGTCGAGTAGTGGCCGAGCATCTTTTCATTCGCCTGAGCGAACGCTCCGATGAGGCCGCCGTCGCTGCGCTCAATGCGGACGGACACCTGCTGCATGGACCGGAAACGGTGCCGCTTATGCAGGTAGCCGATCTCGCCGACGGCATGCAGGTGACGGCCTTACTGCCGGCGCGCGAGGTCGTCAGTTGTCTCGCGAGTGTGCCGGCAGCCAGCCAGGCGCGATTGCGTCAGATGCTCCCCTATTCGCTCGAGGACGAGTTCGCGAGCGACGTGGCCGATCTGCATTTCGCCGCGGGCGAGCGCAACGATGACAACGACCTGGCAGTCTCCGTGATTGCCAGGGACCGGCTCGATCTCTGGCTCGAAGTCCTGAAGTCGGCTGGAATCGCTGCCAGCCGTATCTGTTCGGAAGCCGATGCCGTACCCGATACGCCCGGCGTCGTCACGCTCTTCCTCGAGGGCGGCAAGACGCTCGGCCGGCGGCCGGGCGGTGCGCCGTTCGCGTTCGAAGAGCTCGATCTCACATCGCTGTGGCGTCTGCTCGAGGCCGAGAGCGGTAAGCGGGGCGACATCGACAATGTCGTGCTCTTTGCCGATGCCGAGACGCTCGCCGCGCGGGGCGACGAGATCGAGGCCTGGCGTCCGCAAATCGAGAGTCTCAACGTGCGCGAGCTTGCGGACGGATGTCTGCCGAAGCTCGCCGCCGGGCTTGTGTTTCAGCCGGGCGTCAACCTCAGGCAAGGCGACTATGCCTTGCGTTCGAGCCTCAGGGCCATGGCTCGCCCTTGGCGTTACGCAGCCGGCTTCGCTCTGGCTCTGATCGCTTTCGGCGTTGCCGGAGAGGGCCTGGAGTTTCTGAAGCTGCGCAGGGACGAGAACCGGCTGACGGCCGAGGCAACCGACATCTGCGCGCAGAGCTATGGCTCACCACAGCTGTCCCGATGCCTGGTCGAGATGGGCCGCCGTCTGGCGGACTACGGCCAGAGCACTTCATCGGGCGGGTCCGGATTTCTTTCGACCCTGGCTGCGATCGCAGGCGCCGTCGACGACGCGATGACGATCAACAGCATCAGTTTTCGCGATCGGGCCGTGACGCTCGACCTGACGACACCGAATGCCGCCTACCTCGATTCGTTCGACCAGGAGCTGACGGCGTCCAACCGCTTCGCTCTCGAACCGCAGAATACGACCAATGAACCGGATGGCCGCATCCGCGTCCGCATGCGGGTGGTGGCCCTGAACCCATGATGGACTGGTTCAATCAACGCGAACCTCGCGAACGCCTGATCCTCCTGGTCGGCGCCTTTCTCGTCGTCGCGATCGTCGGCTGGAAATTCATTTGGGAACCACTGCGCATCGGCACCAGTGAGCTCGATGCGTCGGTCGAGCAACGTGCCCGCGAGGTCATCGACCTCAAGCGCGCAGCCGGTCTGGCGGCGAGCGGAGTCGCAACGGCTACACCGGGCGACAACCCTTCCCTGCTCGTTCTCATTGACGAGACCGCCAGACCGCTCGGATTGGCTACGACCTTCACCCGCTCCAATCAGGACGGACCGGACGTCGTGAACGTGAATTTTCGCGACGCGCGCTTCGACCGGCTGCTGACCTGGCTGGTTACGCTGGAACAACAATATGGCCTTGCCGTCGCCACCGCCAGCATCTCGCGAGCCAACGGTTCGGGCCTGGTCAGCGGGCAGGTTCGGCTCGACCGCAGCTAGCCTGTGGCCTCGTCGAAACTCTCGCTGATTGCCCTGGGCGCGGGCGCCTATGTCGCTTTTGCGCTGACCACTTTTCCGGCGTCGGTTGCGGCGCGATGGTTCGCGCCCCAAACGCTTGGCCTCGCCGGGGTCCAAGGCACTGTCTGGCGCGGTTCGGCGGCGTACGGCAGCTTTTCCGGATACACCTTCTCCGACGTGCGCTGGCAGCTGCAGCCGACCGCATTGCTGACGGGGCGCTTGAGCCTCTCGCTCGATGCGCGGCTCGGCGATGGGTTTGTCCGCACCGGCATGACCGTGGCTGGATCCCGGGTTGGCTTCAGCGAGCTCCGGGCTGCCCTCGACGTTGCCCTCGTGAGCCCAATGCTGCCGGCCGAAGCGTCCGGCAACGCCAGCGTCGAGCTCGAGACGCTCGAGCTCGAGGACGGCTGGCCCGTGCAGGCGTCCGGTACAGTCAGGGTTGCCAACCTGACTTCTGCACCCTGGATTCCCGTCCCGGGCGTGACGAATTTTCGGGTCGGCAACTTTCTGGCGCGAGTCTCCACAACGGATGATCAGGTCGTCGCCCTGCTCAGCGACGAGGGCGGACCTATCGAGCTCGACGGCACTGCGCGGCTGATGCCCGAACGACGCTATCGCCTCGAGGCGCGGATCAAACCACGGCCCGACGCGTCAGACGTCCTGGTGCAGGGGCTCAAGTTCATGACCCCGGTTGACTCCAGCGGCTACTATCCGGTCGAGCGCGCGGGCCAGCTCTAGCCTTGCACGCTGACAGGCCCGGCGGGATCCCAGTCCCTGAACCGGGCCATCAGCGGAAAATAGAGGCCGACTCGAATGGGTCGGCCATCGGTCTCGCCCACCGCGCGCGCGTAGCGCTCGAGCTGACCGCGATAGCGTTCGACCTCCGAATCCAGAAATCCCTCGGGGTCGCCTCCTAGATGGCGGCCCGTTTTATAGTCGATGATCCAGCGCGTCCCGGCGTCGTCGACAAAGCTCCGATCGAGCTGCACGTGGTCGAGCCGATCATGCGCTCGGATCGTGAGCCTGAGCTCGGACCAGGCTTCGGGCCAGGGCTGCATGATCCAACGCCCGGTGGGGTCCTCCCAGACCTGTTCGAGGGCAGCGCCGACCCGCCGCGATGCCGCATCGAGGTCCTCGCGCTCGACTCCGAGCAGCGCCAGCATATGCCGGTAACGGTTCAGGTCGATGCGGGGCGGCACGAGCTGTCGCGCTCTCGCAGCCTGCTCGGCCAGCTGCTGCAATTCACGATGAATCAAAGTCCCCACTTGAACCGAAGCCGGATTGACCCATTGAAACTCGGGGCGCCCAGCGCTCGTCGATACCGAGTGCAGATCCGGAATCGGCGGTTCCGGCACCTCTCGCGGCACATCGAGACGTCGGAATGGTCTGTCGACCAACGCGATGTCGCCCTTTGCGACGCCTTGGCCCGTTGGCTCGACGTCCGGCCGCTCAGCGAG
>JASFSD010000181.1:0-5841 GCA_050114575.1 Gammaproteobacteria bacterium
GATCGAGGGCGGAGCGGACCCTTCGCTGCCTGACGAAGAGCGCGGCGGCATCAGTCCCATGATTGCCGTGATGTCCGGACCGGAGCTGCCGCAGCTGATCGAGGCTGAGCCTCGTCCGACCGAGGAAGAGGCGATCGCGGCAATCGGCTTTCTGATGAGCCGGGGAGTCGATCCCGGTGTTGCCGATAACTCGGGCGCCACGGTCCTGCACCTCGCCGCCTTGCGTGACTTCCCGGCGCTGATACGGCAGATGGCCGAGCAAGGTGCCGACGTCGATGTCGCGGATCGGGAAGGACTGACGCCGCTCGACTACGCGCTCGGCAACCTGCCGCGGCGATCGCGGGCCAAGGCGCCGCCGCCCGACAACGCGGCGGCCGCCGTGCTCCGGGAGCTCGGCGCACGCGTCAGAGCAGAGCCGACGACTGACGCGCCATGAGCAGCAAAGCCCTGCAGGCCTGTGTGGTGCCCGCGGTCGTCATGATCGCTGCGGGGTCACTGGTTTCGTGTGCGCCGTCGCCCGAGGAGCTGGCCGTCGAGCACGGAGCGGTGGTCCGTCGCTACTGCACCGATTGTCACAACGCGATCGATCAGGAAGCCGGCCTCGTGCTCGAGAAACCCGATCTCCTCGACGCCGTTGCGGACCGGACGAAATGGGAAAGGGTGATTCATAAGCTCAACGCCGGCCTCATGCCGCCGCCCGGTGAGCCGCGACCCGGCAACGATGCGCTGGAAAGCCTCGCGTCCTATCTCGAGACGACGCTCGATGCGACGCCGGCCGAACCGCCCGGTGCGCCCGTGCGTCGGCTGACTCGGGCGGCGTACGGCAATGCCGTCCGGGACCTGCTCGGGTTCCCGATCGATGTCGAATCGCTCCTGCCCGCGGAAATCGCGAGCGACGGGTTCGACAACGTATCGGATACGCTGAAGACGTCGGCGCTGCTGCTCGAGCGCTATCTGACGGTCGGCCTGCGTGTTGCCGCCATGGCCGTCGGCGACACCAGCCTGTCGCCGCGAGGCACGGAGTACCGGCCGCGGCTCGACCTTTCGCAGAACGACTGGATCGAGGGGCTGCCCTTTGGAACCCGTGGCGGGCTTGTCGTCGATCACTACTTTCCGACCGACGCCGAGTACGAGATCCGACCCGATCTCTGGGGGGCGACGGGCAGCACGCTCCGCGGCGTGGAAGGGTTCGAGACTCCGTTCGAGCTGCAGATACTGTTGGACGGCGAAGTCGTTCATTCGGCCGAGTTCGGTGGTGTCGAGGACGACGCGCTGTCGAATCGGGACATCGGCAGCGCCATCACGCAGGTGCGCGAGCGACTGCCCGTGCGTCTGCCCGTCAGCGCCGGGTTGCATCGCGTCGGCGTCACGTTCGTCATGAAGAGCTTCGCCCTCGAGCAGCGCATCCTCGCGCCGCTCGACGCCGATCTGCCGATCGGCAACGATGGCTACGGCTGGCCGATCATCACCCGCGCGCTCGTCGCGGGACCCTATGACTCGACAGGCCCCGGTGACACGCCGGCTCGCAGAGCGATCTTTACCTGCCGGCCGGGCGCATCGATCAGCGATACGGCATGCGCTGAGCAGATCCTCGGCCGTCTGGCGCGTCGGGCATACGGGCGTCCGTTGAGTGATCGCGATCTCGATGCCCTGAGCGACCTCTATACGAGCGGCAGCGACAACGGTCGCGATTTCGAGGCCGGCGTCCAGCTCGGGCTTGCGAGAATCCTGAGCGGCCCGGAGTTCCTTCTCTACCACGGATTGACGGAGGAGGCCGCCGTCGCCGACGGCGTTCGACAGGACGATGGCGCCACGCTCGCGTCCCGGCTCGCACTGTTCCTCTGGAACAGTATTCCGGACGAAGAGCTGCTAGAGGAAGGGATCGCCGGCCGGCTGCTGGAGCCAGCGGTACTCGAATCGCAGGTGCGCAGAATGCTGGGCGATTCGCGCGCCGGCACGCTCGTGACCGACTTTGCCGAGCAGTGGCTGCAGCTGCGGCTCGTCGATTCAAAATCGCCCGACGTCCGCCATTTCCCGAGTTTCGACGACAACCTGCGCCGTGACATGTTGCGTGAAACGGATCTCTTTCTGCGATCGGTTCTGCTGGGGGATGCGAGCGTGCTCGACCTGCTGCGGGCAGACTACACGTTTCTGAACGAACGGCTTGCCCGGCACTATGGCATCGACGGTGTCTTCGGCGATGCTTTTCGTCGCGTCCAGCTCGCCGACCGGAATCGCAGCGGCCTGCTCGGTCACGGCAGCATCCTGTTCCAGACATCGGTCGCGAACCGCACATCGCCGGTATTCCGCGGCAAGTGGATTATGACAAATCTGTTCAATTCGCCTCCGCCGACGCCGCCGCCGAATGTGCCGGCGCTCGAGGACAGCGGCGAGAGCGGGACGCCGCACAGCGTGCGTGAACGCCTGGAGCTGCATCGGAAGGACCCCGTTTGCGCCGCCTGCCACGCGATCATCGATCCACCAGGGCTCGCGCTCGAAAATTTCGATCCGGTCGGCCGGTGGCGCGAGACGGATGCCGGCCAGCCGATCGATGCGACGACGACGCTGCCGGGGGGTGTCGCAGTTGACGGGCCGGGTGGCTTGCGCGAGGCTATCTTGAGTCGGCCCGAGCTTTTCGTTTCGACATTGACCGAGAAGCTCATGGTGTATGCGCTGGGCCGCCGGCTAGAGGCGGAGGACATGCCGGCCGTGCGCCGTATTGTGCGCGAAGCGGCGAGCGACGATTACCGGTTCAGCGCCATCGTGCTCGGCATCGTGGCGAGCCCGCAGTTCCAGCGGAAGGCTCAGTTGCCGACAAATGCCGAGCAGCAGGCGGTTGCGGATGTCCAGGCATCATCTGCCGCAACGGGAGGCTCGAATTGAAACTCATCACGAGGAAACATCTTTCGCGCCGCACCGTCTTGCGCGGCGCGATCGGCGCTACGATCGGTCTGCCGCTGCTCGATGCGATGGTGCCGGCCGCGAGTGCCGCACCGCCTGCCCAGCTTCGATTCGGCGCCGTCTATGTGCCGAACGGCGTGCGGCCGGAGATCTGGACGCCCGAGGCGGCCGGCCGGCTCGAGCTGCCGCCGCTCTTCGAGCGGTTCGTCCCGTTGCGGGACCACATCAATCTCGTGACGGGGCTGAGGGCTCCTGACCCGCTCGGACACCACGTCATCGGGTCCCTCTGGTTGAGCGGGGCGTCGGCGAAACAGACGCAGGGTGCCGACGTCAGGGCCGGTCAGACCATCGATCAGCGCATTGCCGACGCGATCGGACGCAATACGCCGCTGCGTTCGCTCGAGCTCGGCATTCAGGACATCAACAGTGCGTCGAACTCCTGCCAGTTCGGCTGGAGCTGTATTTACATGAATACGCTCGCCTGGCAGACGCCAACGGCGCCTCTGCCGATGGAGGTGAACCCGCAGAGCGTATTCGAGCGAATGTTCGGCGACGTCGGGTCGGCCGAGGAGCGCGCTATCCGGTTCCGGAACAAGGCCAGTATTCTGGATTCGGTGATTTCCTCTGCCAGCCGATTGAACAGCGGGCTCCCGCCGCAGGACCGTTCGACGGTCGAAGAGTATCTCCAGAATATCCGCGACGTGGAAACCCGAATCCAGGCCACGGGAAATCGAGCCGAGACGGTCGGCGAAATGCCCGATGCGCCTGCGGGCATTCCGGGCACCTATGACGAGCACGTGCGCGTCATGTACGACCTCATCACGCTCGCATGGCGGGCCGACATGACTCGCGTCGCCACTTTCATGAAAGGCGTCGAAGCGAGCAGCCTGGGCTACCCTCAGATCGGTGTCCCCGAGTCGCATCATATTGTCTCGCATCACGGAAACGTCCCGGAGGCGATCGCGAAGTACGGCAAGATCAACGCCTATCATCTTTCGCTGTTCGGCGACTTCGTCGAGAAGCTCAGAGACACACCGGATGGCGACGGATCGCTGCTCGATCATTCGCTGGTAATGTACGGGTCGGGCATGGGCAACGGCGACAAGCACGATCAGAGCATGATCCCGATCATGCTGGCGGGTTCGGCGGCGGGGCGTCTCGAAGGCGGCCGACACATCGCCACTCCGAACCCGACGCCGCTCGCGAACCTGATCGCCGGGCTCGGACAGGTGGCGGGGCTTCAAACCGGCGAGATCGAGAACGCAACCGGCATCGTCGAGCTCTGAGGGCGCAGGGCTGCTCTGATCTCCGCGGTTTGTCGCGGCTGCGCTAGCGTTCGTCGAAACGCTCGAACAGCTCGAGATTCATTCCGTTGGGATCCTCGACAAAGATGTTGAAGATGCCATTGCCGAAATCTACGAGCTCGCCGTTCGCCGAAATCACGTTCACGCCGGCGCTTTTCATCTGGGCGACCATGCCTTCGATATTCGATACCTGGACAGCCAGTGCCGGTGCACCGGGGTCACGAACGCGCAAATGGAACCGCTGGCGAGGGACGCCGCGAAACTCCGTAAATTCCACGGCCGTGCCAGGTGGAAGCAGTCCGGAAAGCTTACGGAATTCGACATCCTCGGGCGCGCCGACAAGCCGTGCCAGCTCGGCATCGCGCACGAACGCCGGCGTGCCCGAGAGCTCGATCCCCATCATTTCCGTATAGAACTCGCGCGTCGTGCGCGCATCCTGCATCGTGTAGGCCAGCGAGACGCCCTGGATATTGTCGCCGGCCGCACTCGTTGCCGGCGTATCTTCTATCAGCTGCACAAAGAAGCCGTCGGGATCTCGCATGATAATCGAGCGCGCTCTGCCATCAGCCGTCGTGATCTCGACGGGCTTCCCGCCCGTCGTCACGATCGTCGCGCCGGCCGATCGTGCGGCAGCGACGAGCGCATCGATGTCCCGAACGTGAAGAACCAGGCCGGCGGCTCCGGGATCGGTATAGGCTGCCGTGCCGGGCTTGCGCTCGAGTCCCATGAAGTGCGTGAACTCGAAGCGCGTGCCGCCGGGCAGCCCGACCATCGACAGACGCAGCGTCACACCGGGTGCGTTGGTCAGCAACGGCACAGCGGGATTGTCGAACTCGACTGCCGTGCCGTCGATGCCGAAGACGTCCCGATAAAACGCCAGCGTCGTATCGAGATCCTCGACCGCGTGAATAGCATGTGAAAGAGCCAGTGTCTGTCCAGCCGGCTCCGGACGTGCCGCTGGCGCGACGATGAGAATTGCTGCCGTGAATGCCATCCAGCCGATCGCTTGCTTCATGTTCTCGCTACCCCCGTTTCGTGTCCGATTGATATCGCTGCAGCGGAACCGAGTCAAGGCGGATCCCGTGTCGGCAGCTGCCCAGGCCAATCAGGACGCAGACCCGGGCCCCGATGCGCCGACTGTACGGCATCGTGGTTCCGCCCGGGCTACGTATCCCGATTGTTCTCGGTGCGGGCGGCTATTCTCTTCAGCAGGGCAACGGACTGTTCGCGACCCAGAAGGCCTGCTTCTTCGAGTGGTGTCGCATACTCGTCGATGCGTGT
The DNA here is from genome assembly GCA_050114575.1 of Gammaproteobacteria bacterium. Classification (GTDB taxonomy): domain Bacteria; phylum Pseudomonadota; class Gammaproteobacteria; order Steroidobacterales; family Rariloculaceae; genus DATCZB01. The sequence goes on from JASFSD010000181.1 coordinate 5,487, forward strand.
TCGCGCGCACAGGTCCGCGCCATGCGCTATCAGAAGCTCTATCGCTTGCAGGTCTTCGAGAACGCATGCGTAATGCAGCGGCGTATAGTCGTTTTGCCCGCGTTGCTCGATGTCTGCGCCGAAGCCTACGAGCATGTCCAGAATGTCGTAACGGTCGGGCCGGTCCTGGCAACTGAGAGTTGCGATGAGCGACGGAAATCCGCCATCGTCGGCGTAGTTCGGATCAGCTCCCAACTCGAGCAGCGAGCGTATGAGCGGCAACGGACCGTGATAGATCGCGTACTCGAGCAGGTAACTGTCGAGACCGGACGGCCCGCGGCAGTTCGGGAAGTCCGGCGAGTCCTCGAATGCGGCC
>JASFSD010000182.1:0-5834 GCA_050114575.1 Gammaproteobacteria bacterium
TTGCCGACTACATGAATGCAGGCTGATGCTCTGCGCTCAATGAGGTCGTTCTGAGCTTTAGGAGAAGTACGTGACGACGACAGCTTTGAATCTGGTGCCGATGGTGGTCGAGCAGACCGCCCGCGGCGAGCGTTCTTACGACATTTATTCGCGGTTGCTCAAGGATCGAGTCGTTTTCATCGTCGGCGGCATCGAAGATCAGGTCGCCAATCTGGTCGTCGCGCAGTTGCTGTTTCTCGAGTCGGAGAATCCGGACAAGGATATCAACCTCTACATCAATTCCCCGGGCGGCGTCGTGACAGCCGGTCTGTCGATCTACGACACGATGCAGTTCATCAAGCCCGATGTCAGCACGATCTGCGTCGGCCAGGCGGCCAGCATGGGCTCGCTGCTGCTGGCCGGCGGCACGAAGGGCAAGCGGCACTGCCTGCCGCATTCGCGCGTGATGATTCATCAGCCCAGCGGCGGTTTTCAGGGTCAGGCATCGGATATCGACATTCATGCCCGCGAAGTGCTGAAGCTGCGTGCTCAGCTGAACGCGATACTGGCAAAACATACAGGTCAGTCGATGGAGCAGATCGAGAAAGACAGTGACCGGGACTACTTCATGGGGGCCGACGATGCCGTCGAGTATGGACTCGTCGACTCCGTGCTCAGCGCACGCAAAATCGGCGGCAAGGACGCCGGCTGAGTCGATTAAGTGATCTCGATCAGTCACTTAGAATTGCGAAGTCACGCTTTGCAGACGATTTTCACAAATGCTATAAGTCGCGAAACGGATTGCGCCTTACACGACACCAGGGATATATGAATGAGCGACGACTCGCGCGGGAAATCTGAAGACGGAAAACTGCTCTATTGCTCATTTTGCGGCAAGAGTCAGCACGAAGTCCGCAAGCTGATTGCCGGGCCGTCAGTATTCATCTGTGACGAGTGTGTCGAGCTCTGCAATGACATCATTCGTGAAGAGCTCGAAGACAAGTCCGAGCACGGTCGTGACAAGCTGCCGAAACCGCATGAGATCAACGCGGTACTGAACGAGTACGTCATCGGTCAGTACGTCGCCAAGAAGGTCCTGTCCGTCGCCGTTTACAATCACTACAAGCGACTCGAGACGCGCTTGCGCGATAAGGGCAAGCAGGAAATCGAGCTTGCCAAGAGCAACATACTGCTCATTGGCCCGACCGGCTGCGGCAAGACGCTGCTCGCCGAAACGCTGGCGCGATTGCTCAATGTGCCGTTTACGATCGCCGATGCAACGACGCTGACCGAAGCGGGTTACGTCGGCGAGGACGTCGAAAACATCATTCAGAAGTTACTCCAGAAATGTGAGTACGACGTCGAGAAGGCGCAGACGGGTATCGTGTATATCGATGAAATCGACAAGATTTCGCGCAAGTCGGACAATCCGTCGATCACGAGAGACGTTTCCGGCGAAGGGGTGCAGCAGGCGCTGCTGAAGCTCATCGAAGGCACGGTCGCATCCGTTCCGCCGCAGGGCGGCCGCAAGCATCCGCAGCAGGAGTTCCTGCAGGTCGACACGTCGAACATTCTGTTCATCTGCGGCGGCGCGTTTGCGGGCCTGGACAAGATCATCCTGAATCGTTCGCAAAAGAGCGGTATCGGCTTCGTCGCCGAGGTCAAGAGCCAGGAAGACGACAAGGAGCTCAGCAAGCTGCTTCACGAGGTGGAGCCGGAGGATCTGATCCGCTTCGGTCTGATTCCGGAATTCGTCGGTCGTATGCCGGTGGTCGCGACGCTCGAGGAGCTCGACGAGGAGGCGCTCGTCAAGATCCTGCTCGAGCCGAAGAATGCGCTGACCAAGCAATACCAGAAACTGTTCGACATGGAAGGCGTCGAGCTGGAATTTCGCGAGGACGCGCTGCGGGCCGTTGCGCGCCGCGCAATGGAGCGCAAGACCGGCGCGCGCGGGCTGCGTACCGTGCTCGAAAACGTGCTGCTGGACACGATGTACGACCTGCCGTCGATGGACAACGTCAGCAAAGTCGTGGTGGACGATGCGGTCGTCCTCGGCGAGACGCAGCCGTACGTGATCTACGAGACGGAAGAAAAAGCCGCTGTAGGCGACTGAGCGCCGCCGCCGGGCGCCTTCCCGCGGCCCTGCCGCGCCGTGACGCCACAGGCTCCGTGTACCGAACCTGAACAAAGCCCCGACCTGGGTCCTTGATTATCGTTGCGGACGCCCGCACATTTGCTCCCTGGCGTTGTCCAATCTTTGACAACCGGCCGGCAAAATAAGGATTTTCGATGGAATCGAGCAATATGGATACCGAAACTCAGGCAAGGCTGCCGATTCTGCCGCTGCGCGACGTCGTCGTGTATCCGCATATGGTCATCCCGCTGTTTGTCGGCAGAGAGAAGTCCGTCGTGGCGCTGGATCGGGCCATGCAGACCGACAAGGAAATTCTGCTCGTTGCGCAGACCCGAGCCGACGTCGACGAGCCCACGCTCGCCGATCTCCATACGATCGGGACGGTGGCGACGATTCTCCAGTTGCTGAAGCTCCCCGACGGTACCGTCAAGGTGCTGGTCGAAGGCGCACGCCGCGCGCGCATCGAGGACTTTCAGGTCGAGGAATGCTTCACCTGCGAAGTGGCGGAGTTCGGCGAGGAAGTCGAAGAAAGCGACCGCGAGATGGACGTGCTGTCGCGCTCGGTCGTGTCGCATTTCGAGCAGTACGTGAAACTCAATAAGAAGATTCCGCCGGAGATTCTCACCTCCCTGACCGGAATCGATTCCCCGGGAAGGCTCGCTGACACCGTGGCCGCCCAGATGGCACTGAAGCTCGATGAAAAGCAGCGGATTCTCGAGATCGCAGACGTGCGCGAACGACTCGAACACGTGCTCGGCCTCATCGATGGTGAGATCGACATGCTGCGGATCGAAAAGCGGATTCGCGGGCGCGTCAAACAGCAGATGGAAAAGAGTCAGCGTGAGTACTATCTGAACGAACAGATGAAGGCGATTCAGAAGGAGCTCGGCGAACTCGACGAAGCGCCCAACGAAATCGCAGAGCTCGAGCAGCGAATCGCCTCCTCGGGCATGTCAAAGGAAGCGCGCGAGAAGGCGACGTCGGAGCTCAATAAGCTCAAGCTGATGTCGCCGATGTCGGCGGAAGCAACGGTCGTGCGCAACTACATCGACTGGATCGTCAAGGTTCCGTGGAAGAAACGCTCGAAGGTCGTGCAGGATCTCGGCAAGGCGCACGATGTGCTCGAGGCCGATCACTACGGACTGGAGAAGGTGAAGGAGCGAATCCTCGAGTATCTGGCCGTACAGCAACGCGTGAAGAAGCTGCGCGGACCGATACTGTGCCTCGTCGGCCCGCCGGGTGTCGGTAAGACCTCGCTGGGTCAGAGCATCGCGCGGGCAACGAATCGCAAGTTCGTGCGAATGTCGCTGGGCGGCGTGCGCGACGAAGCGGAGATCCGCGGTCATCGGCGCACGTACATCGGCTCGATGCCCGGCAAAATCGTGCAGAACCTCGGTAAGGTGAAGGTTCGCAATCCGCTGTTTCTGCTCGACGAAGTCGACAAGATGTCGATGGATTTTCGCGGCGATCCGTCTTCGGCGCTGCTCGAAGTGCTGGATCCGGAGCAGAACTCCAACTTCAACGATCACTATCTCGAAGTCGACTTCGATCTTTCGGAAGTCATGTTCGTTTGCACTGCTAACAGCCTCAACATTCCGGCGCCGCTGCTCGATCGTATGGAAGTCATTCGGATTCCCGGATACACCGAAGACGAGAAGCACAATATCGCCCGACGCTATCTGATTCCGAAGCAGATGAAGCTGAACGGAATCAACGACGGCGAATTGAGCATTTCCGATTCTGCGATTCTCGACACGATTCGTTATTACACGCGCGAGTCCGGTGTCAGAAACCTCGAGCGCGAGATTGCGACTATTTGTCGCAAAGTCGTCAAGCAGGTGCTCGAACGCCCGCGCAAGAATGCAGTGCGTGTCAGCCATACGAATCTCGGCAAGTATCTGGGCGTGCGTCGCTACCGTTATGGACGTGCGGAAGAGAACGATCAGATCGGGCAGGTTACCGGTCTCGCCTGGACCGAGGTCGGCGGCGAATTGCTGACGATCGAATCGGCAATCGTCCCCGGTAAGGGCAAGCTCATCCACACCGGTAAGCTGGGCGACGTCATGCAGGAATCGATTCAGGCTGCATTGACGGTCGTACGCAGCCGCGCCGACGTGCTCGGTATCGACAGCGACTTTCAGCAGAAATTCGACGTGCACGTGCACGTACCGGAGGGGGCGACGCCGAAGGACGGCCCTTCCGCCGGTATCGGCATGTGCGTCGCACTGGTTTCTGCGCTGAGCAAAGTGCCGGTCAGATCCAATGTCGCGATGACCGGCGAGATCACGCTGCGTGGCGAAGTGCTGCCGATCGGCGGGCTCAAGGAGAAGTTGCTTGCAGCACACAGAGGCGGCATCGATACCGTACTGATCCCGGCAGACAACGAGAAGGACCTGGCGGAAATACCGAAGAACATCAAAGACAAATTGGAAGTAATTCCAGTGAAGTGGATCGACGAAGTCTTCGAACTCGCTCTGCATCATGTGCCGCGCCCGCAACGATCGGGATCGACAGGGGCTGCAGAGGGTGAATCCGCGGCCTCCGAAGAGCAAACGAGCGAGGCCGCACTGCCGCATTAGGCGCATCTTTTGAGTTGACACGCCAAAATCCACCTTGGTATAAGATTTCGCGTCTTTGGGGTAGGCAGCGTGTTTATCGGGCGCGCGTGGGGAATGCCGCAGTCTCAACAGGACACACGATCGGTGCTGGCGCCAGAGAGCGTCACGCCGGTTGACGGTTTTCAATTTGGGTCACAAGGGTTAGGAATGAACAAAGCAGAACTTGTCGATGCAGTCGCCAGCGCCGCCAATCTTTCCAAGGCAGACGCAGGACGCGCAGTGGATGCCGTCATCGATTCGGTTACCGGGGCGCTGCGAAGCGGCGACCAGGTTGCCGTGGTCGGTTTCGGAACGTTTAGTGTCAAATCGCGGGCCGCTCGCACGGGCCGCAACCCGCGCACCGGCGAAACGATCAATATTGCCGCGAGTAAGGTGCCCGGTTTCAAGGCTGGCAAGGCCCTAAAGGACGCTGTAAACTGACCGGCTCTGTCCCTCCAGAGGGGAGGGGTGCTTAGCTCAGCTGGGAGAGCGTCTCGTTTACACCGAGAAGGTCGGGGGTTCGATCCCCTCAGCACCCACCACGAATGAGCCGGAGTGGTAGTTCAGCTGGTTAGAATACCGGCCTGTCACGCCGGGGGTCGCGGGTTCGAGTCCCGTCCACTCCGCCAATAGCTGAACAGAAGGACAGATTGATTCGCTCTGCCGGAGCGATTGATCTGTCCTTCTTTATTTGAGCTGCAGTAACGAGAGTAAATCGCGATGATGCAGGCAATGCGAGAAGGAGTCGGGCGCTGGATCGCCATCTTCCTCCTGGTATTCGTTGGTTTCGGCTTTATTTTCTTCGGTGTCGATTTCACGACGACGACGGCAAGTTTCGCCGCGCGCGTCAATGGCGAATCGATTCCGATGCTCGAGTTCGAGCGTGTGCTGCAAACGCAGCTTACGCAGTATCAGCAGCTATATCGAATCGAGCTGACGGACGAGCTGCGTCGTGAGATTCGTGGCAACGTTTTGGAGAACATGGTGCGTGACCGCGTCCTTGCGCAACGCGTTCAGGATGCAGGCTATCGGGCTTCGGACGATCGCGTTGCCCGGTCGATTCGCGCCGACGAAAACTTCCAGGCCGGTGGTGAGTTCGACCCCAACATCTATCGCGCACTGCT
>JASFSD010000183.1:0-5817 GCA_050114575.1 Gammaproteobacteria bacterium
CGTCGTCAAGGTCAACGACCGCGGGCCGTTCGTCGACGGGCGCATCATCGACCTGTCGCGGCAGGCAGCGTCCGAGCTCGACATGCTCGGTTCCGGCACCGCGCGCGTGCAGGTGCGTGCGCTCGGACCCTCGGGCGGCGAGCTGACACAGCTCGCGGCGTCCGAGCCGGCTGCTACCGGGCCGCGCGGCGGATTCTCGATAATCAGCGAGGCACGGGCCGATGCGGTCACTGCCGACGATCGGGCTTTCCGGCCCATCTACGTGCAGGTGGGCGCCTTCTCCGATCCGGATAACGCCACCCGGCTCTCCGATCGGCTCAAGCGCGGCGGCTTCGCCAACAGCTTCGTCCTGAGCACCGGAGCCGGCCGCGACCGCTTGCACAGGGTCCGAATCGGTCCGGTGGATGCCGACGAGTTCGATCGGGTGCAGGCTGACTTGGAGGCACTGGGCGTCTATGATTCCAGGCTGGTCCAGGATAACTAGAATAATGAAAAGAACCATTCCGGGATTAGCGGTTTTTCTCGCGGCGGGCTCCCTCTGGGCACAGCCGGCAATCGATGCGAAGTCCTATTACCTCGTCGATGCCTCGAGCGGCGTCGTGCTCGCCGAGGAGAATGCCGCGGAATCGCTCGACCCCGCCAGCCTGACCAAGCTCATGACGGCGTATCTGGCCTTCGAGTCGCTCGAGAGCGGCGAGATCTCGCTCGCCGAACCCGTCGTCGTCAGCGAGAAGGCCTGGCGTGAGCCGGGATCGCGGATGTTCATCGAGGTCAATTCCGAGGTCGCCGTGGATGATCTGTTGCGCGGGCTGATCGTGCAGTCGGGCAACGATGCCGCAATCGCGCTGGCCGAGCACATAGCCGGGTCCGAAGAGGCTTTCGTCGAGCGGATGAACGCCGCGGCCACGGCGCTCGGCATGAGCGGCACCGTCTACCGCAACCCGAACGGTCTGCCGGCCCGGGGGCACTTTTCGACGGCCGCGGATATGGCCACTCTGGCCCGCGCCCTGATCCGGGATTTTCCCGAGCACTACTCGCGCTACTCGGAGCGCGAATTCACGTACAACGAAATCCGTCAGCACAACCGCAACGCGCTGTTGTGGCTGGACCAGAGCGTGGACGGGCTCAAGACCGGCTACACGCGAGCCGCCGGCTATTGCCTCGTCAGCTCGGCCGAGCGCGATGGCATGCGGCTGATCGCCGTTGTCTTCGGCGCTTCGACGCCGGATCTCCGCACCGAAGGCAGCATGGCCCTGCTGAATTACGGCTTCGATGCGTTCGAGACTCACAAGCTCTATTCGGTCGGTCAGCCGATTGCCCAGGCGCGAGTCTGGAAGGGCAGTCTCGACATGCTGGCTCTCGGCGCGACCGAGGACGTCTTCGTCACGGTGCCGCGCGGTGAGTATCAGAACCTCGGCGCCAGCGCGGCATTGACGACGGACCTCGTCGCACCGCTGGATCGCAACCAGGCGGTGGGCGAGCTCGAGATCCGGCTCGGTGACGAGCGCCTCTATCAGTATCCGCTGGTCGCTCTCGAGCCCGTTGGCGAGGGCTGGTTTCTGAGCCGGATGACCGACAGCATTTCACTCTGGCTCGATAGGGATTGAAGAGATAGGCTCCGGTAACGGCTCCCCGTTCGAGTTTCCCTGCGACATCCCCGTCAAGGTGTTCGGTCGCAACGAGGACGCATTCCGCCAGGCCGTGCTCGGCATCGTCCGCTCGTATTTCCCCGAATTCGGCGATACAGGCCTCGTTGAGCGCTCGAGCCGCCAGGATCGTTACCTCAGCATGACGCTGACGGTCTGGGTAGAAAGCCGCAGCCAGATCGATGGGCTGTATACCGAGCTTTCCGCTCACGATGCCGTCCTGATGGTCCTGTGAGCGCGGTGGCAGCCGAGCCGCTCGTGGTCCGCGACCTGGGGCTCGAGCCGATGCCGGAAACGTGGGCGAAGATGAAACAGTTCACCGAGCGCCGCACTGCCGATGACCCCGACGAGATCTGGTTCGTCGAGCATCCGCCGGTGTTCACGCTGGGTCTGGCCGGGGACCGAAGCCACCTGCTCGATCCGGGCGACATCGATGTCGTCGCGACCGACCGCGGCGGCCAGGTCACCTATCACGGACCCGGACAGCTCGTTTGTTACGTCCTGCTGGACCTGAAGCGTCGCGGGTTGAACATTCGCAGCCTGGTCGAGACGCTGGAGCAGGCCGTCATCGATACGCTCGCAGGCTTCGGCGTGGACTCATATGCGCGCCGTGATGCGCCCGGCGTCTACGTCGACGGTAAGAAAGTCGCGGCGATAGGGCTCAGAGTGCGTCGCGGTTGTTCCTACCATGGCATTGCTTTGAATGTGGCCATGGATCTCGAGCCTTATTCGCGTATCAATCCGTGCGGCTATGCCGGTCTCGAAGTGACGCAGCTTTCCGATCTGTGCGCTGTGAAAGATCCTGCCTCGGCGAGGCAGCCGTTCGAGCAGGCGCTCAGGCGCAGCCTCGGCGCCTGAGGCGCGGCCTTATTTTGCGGTGACGTCGGCCGCGTAGGCCGATGGTGCATCGGTGGAGAGGAACTCGTATTTTCTGCGCCAGCCATCCACGTCTTCGTTGAGCCTGGCGATTTCCTGTTCCTGTTTCTCGATGATCTGCTTGAGCTCTTCGAGCTCGGCCTCGATCTGACTCGTGTCGACATCCGCTGCCGGAGCCGGTTCGGCACTGCCGGACTTGGCGAGCTTTTTCTGCAGCTCGTCGAAGTCCGCCTCGAGGCTCGCGATGGTCTCGTTGCGCGATTCCAGTGTTTCTCTGAGCTCGGCGAGTTCCTTGTTCTGGTTCTCCGAGGTCTGCTTCGCGGCCTTGGCGGCGGAGAGCTCTGTTTCGAGGCTGTCGATGACTTCGACCTGAGCATCGAGCCGCTCTTCGAGCGCAGAGACTTTCTCGTCTGACAGACGCAGTTTCTCTTCGGCCTCTTTAGCGGCGCCCTGGTTCGCAAGCCGGTCCTCGGCTGCTTTCAGCTCGTCGCTGAGCTCCTGGATACGCATCAGCAGCTTCTGCTGCTGCTCCTCGGACTTCGCCTTGAATCGCCTGAGCCCGTCTATGCCGGCCTTGAGCGCAGTATTCGATTTCTGCTTGGCTCTCAAGCCCGCAATCAGCGAGTCGATGAGCTTGCGGCGTCGGGCAACGAGCCGCTCGAACCGGCCCGCCTGCTCCAGGCGCCAGCGGGCTTCCTCGTAACGCTCCTCGGCCTCGTCGAGCTTCTCCGTCAGCTCGGTGATCTGCTCGCGGCGCTCATTGGCAATCTCGCTGAGATTGACCGTGCATTCCTTCTCTTCCTTGAGCTCGCTCTCGAGGCCCGCGATCTGGTCTCGCATCGCCTGCTGCTGGTCGTCGCCTCGAGGCTCGGCATTGGCGAGCTCGGCCAGCTCTGCGTCGCGCTCGTTGACTTCGGTCGTCTTGGCGGCGAGTTCGGTCACGAGCTGGGCGTTCTCCGCTTTCAGCTCGTCGACGACCTGCTGCAGATTACCCGCCTCGGTGTTCTGACTGGCGCCGTCGTCAGCGGCAGCGGCGCCCTGTTCGAGCGACTGCTTGAGCTCGGCGATCCGCGCGCGGAATTCCTTCTTTTCCTGCTCGAACTGCTCGGCCCGGGAGCGCCAGTAATTGACCTCCTTTTTGCCGACCTTGTCGGGTCCGGATTCGGCGACGGCGAGCTTTTTCTTGAGCTGCTGGATCTTGGCCCGCTCGTTTTCGAGAACCTCTTCGAGGCGGGCGGTCTCGCGCTTGAGATCGTCGCGTTCCGACTCGATAGCTTCGAGTCGATGGCCTAAAGCCTCGGCCTGCTTCTCGAGCTTGCTTTTCGGCGTTCGCTTCTTGTTCAGCTCGTCGGTCAGCTGGGCTTCCCGAATGCCGGATTCCTGCAGCGCGTCCTGCAGCAGCGATAGGGCCTGTTCCGCGAGTTCTCTTGAGTTCGCCATAAATAACTTGTGTCCGATACAAGAGTCGATCGAATGGGCGAAGCCTAGCGTTTTTACGCGCCGCAAAGATGGACCTCAGTCACGTTTTGACATAAGGGTTCTGGCATACTGCGCCCGGTGATGAGGCAGGTTCGAGACGCTTGGGCATAGCTAATGACATCGCCGGCGGAGCTCTCGGCGGCGAGCGAAGAATTCTCGAGGCGCTGGCGTCCAGCCTGATCCGGGTCGAGCCCGATAATCTGGTGGAGCGCCCCTGGGGCGGTGACTGGATCAAGCCGTTCAAGCGGATGCCGGCGGATGCCGGATCCGGTCGGATGCAATGGGGTGAAGCCTTCGAGATAGCGGCGTTCGACGACGACCCTGAATCCGCCCGTTTTCCGAGTGTGATCCGCTTCGACGACGAATCGACGCTCGAGCTGCCGACGCTGCTCAGAGCGCAGGGTGAGGCTCTGCTCGGGCAGGATTTCGTCGACCGCTACGGCCGGTGTTTTCCGCTGTTGCCGAAGACGCTGGACGTCAAGGAGCTTTTGTCCGTGCAGGGTCACCCGGCCGGCAACACCGAGGTTTACATCATTATCGACGCCGAGCCCGGGGCGACACTGAGGCTGGGGTTCAGTCGGGACATCAGTCCTTCGGAGTTGAAGCGGAATCTCAGTCGCGGGCTCGAGCGGCAGGGCGCGTTGCTCGCGATGCTCGGTCGCAGCGTGGACCCGGCGAGCGTGCAGAGCCGCGTGGCGCCGTGGTTTGCGCGGCGCGACCAGGACGCGACCCGCCTTTCTGCGTGGATAGATGAAACTTTCGGTCGACGCGCCGGGGAAGCCGGGGAAATTCTGACCGAGCTCAAGGCCCTTTACTGGGAAACGCTCGATCTCATGAATGCCATCGAGGCCCGGCCGGGCCAGGTCATTTACAACGCAACGCCCGGCCGGTTGCTCGAGGGCCCTGCGCAGGCGTCGGCCGAGGTGCATGCGCTCGGTAACCCGGAAGGCAGGGAGATCCTTGCGCTCGAGATCCGGCGGCCGGGGCCGACGTTCAGGGCCTGGGACAACGTCCGGTTCCCACAGCGCGAGGTCGGTGTCGAGGCAGCGATCGATGCCCTGAATCTGCGGGCGACGCGGCCCGAAGAGTTCGACCGCGATCTCGAACCAGTTGCCGGCCGGGAGGGTGCGTTCGTTTCCGTCGATTGCGAGTTTTTTCGTGTCGAGCATCTCAAACCGGAACCGGATCTCGCAGTCGACGTTCCCGCATCGGCACCGCATTCGCTGCACTGCCTGGCCGGTGCAGTCGAGGTCTTCACGGACGACGGGCGGCCGATTGGCCGGCTCGAGCGCGGTGAGTCGGCTCTCGTTCCGATCGGCGTTGGCGATTATCGCGTCGTGGCGAGCACGAGCGCTGACGTTGTCCGGGTCACGCTGCCGGAGCATTGATGGACGCCCTCTGCCGCGTCGAGATCGATCTGGCCGCCCTCGGTCGTAACTACCGCCTGCTCGCGCAGGCCTCACAACCCGGCGCCTGTGGTGCTGTGGTCAAGGCCAATGCTTACGGGCTCGGGATCGGGCCCGTCGCCCGCAAACTGCAGCAGGCCGGCTGCCGGCACTACTTCGTGGCGACGCCGAGCGAGGGCAGGGAGCTCCGCGAGATCCTTCCGGGCGATGAGGAAATCCTCGTCTTCGACGGATTGGCAGGCGCCGATCCCGGCGAGCTCAGTGCGGCGCGTCTGATGCCCGTGCTCAATTCCCGCGCTGATCTGGAGGCATGGTCAGGCGCCGGTCCCGCCGCCGTGCATATCGACACCGGCATGAGCCGGCTCGGTCTCTCGGCTGACGACATCGGCGCGCTTCGGCTGGCCGCGGAC
>JASFSD010000184.1:0-5809 GCA_050114575.1 Gammaproteobacteria bacterium
GGCCCGGTCCGCCGAAAAAGTTGGCGGTGGATTCTTCGGCGCCGGGATTGCCGACGGGCGTCACTATCAGGGAGTGCGACGCGAACGAGATGTCCTGGTAGGCGGGCACCTCGGCGAAGGGCAGCGACCCTAGGAATGGTGCGGCCGTCGTGTCGTCGAGATAAATGTCTCGGTCCAAGCGGTCCTCGATCGCATTAATGACACGGAGCCCAGCCGTTTCGCCTTCCTCACCGAGCCTCAAGCTCGTCGAACCGATCCGTGATACGACGATATCGAGAGTTCCCTGCCCTCCCGGGTCGGAAACGACAAAGGTCTGGTCGGCCCCGGCGACCTGAGTCAGAGCCAACGATTGGAACCGAACGTCGTTCGGGTCTCCCGCCGTCGTGAGCGTCATCCGATAGGCGCCCGCCGTGAATTCGAATGTCGCCGACTCCTCGTAGGCGATGCTGGCCCTCGGCGTCGCAGAGCTCAGGATCGCGTCCGGGGGCTCGACGTACACGTCCAGCGGACCGAGCCCCGGAAACGCGTGCATCATGGTCGAGCGCACCAGATCGGCGCCAGCCGGTCGATCGTCGGTCTCGGCGACGATGACGTTGAAATTGCTTCCGGGCGCGACGACGACGAACGTGTAGTTGCGGTCGCCCGCCAGCGTTCGCTCGAACGTCAGGCCTCGAGGTGGGCTCTGTTCACCCGCCAGCGTGTAGTCGACGTTGAAGTCGTAGCTACCGGAGTCGAACCTCGAGATCTCTCCCTGAGCGTAGGCGAGTTGCGCTTCGAGTGATTCCTCACGATAAAAACCGATGGTTTCGATGTTGGCTGCCGCATTGAAAAAGGCGACGTCCGTGGGCGGCGGCCGCGTGACGCCGTTGCCATCGCAGCCAGCCAGGACGGCAATTGCGACGAGCCCTGCAAAATGCGTGATCTTCATCGCGCCAATGTTACCTGTAGAATCGCGGCCCGTGTTCATTACATATAAGTCAGAGTTCGGTCAGTCAGCGTTCGGTTCCGAGCATGCGGCAGGCCGTCGTCGATGGACTGTCCTGGTCTTCGCAGCGGGCCTGGCGGCCTGTGGTTCGAGCGACAGCCCCCAGCGCTCCGACGGCGGAGCTGCCGAGGTTACGCAGAACGAGCGCGGTGAGCTCCTGAGTTACGCCTGTCTTGCCTGTCACTCTCTCGAAGCCGGTGGTGAGCACCAGATCGGTCCGAATCTGCACGGTGTATTCGGTCGAGTCGCAGGAACTGCGCCGGACTTCGCATACTCGAGCGCCTTGATCGAATCCGGGATTGTCTGGACTCCGGAGGAGATCGACCGCTGGCTGGCCGACCCGACGGGCTTTCTGCCCGGAACCAGCATGGCCTTCACCGGCTATCAGCAACCGCGGGACCGCGAGGCGCTGATCGAGTATCTCGTTGAGGTCACGGGGCCCTGAAGCGGGCCAGGAAACCTGCTCGGAAGCCGGGGGCCGCGCCGAGACATTCGGCGTCGAAGTAATTTACACGGGTTGAAGCGCTCTTGGCGCTGTCGCTTATAAATTACTGATTTTATTTGTTCTTGGTTGAGGCCCGGATCTTGCATTTGGATGCATGCGGGAAACAGAGAGAGCAATTCGTGAGTGATGGATCCATGGAGTCGGCGGCTGCCCTGGCGCTGCAGTCGGACCGGCGTAACTGCCTAGATCGCCGCAGGCTGAGCATACGAACCTTTCTCCAGGGGAGCCTGACTCCGAGACGGCGCGACAATCGTCGTGGGCACGAGAGCGAGGGCTTGCTCGACTGGCATGAGCCGCATCTGTTGTTCCTGGCGATCATGATTCTCTTGCTCAGCGTCACCGATGCCTTGCTCACGCTCACGCTGATAGCCAATGGGGCCACCGAGGCCAATCCCGTGATGGCCTACTTCCTGGAGCAGACCCCCCGTCTGTTCGCCGCGGTCAAGATGGCGCTGACGGGCGCCGGCATTATCGTCCTGGTTGCGCTGGCCAGGGCTCGCGTCTTCGCCGTGATTCGGATCTCGATCATCATCCACTGGTTTCTGCTTGGATATCTCGTGCTCATCGGCTACGAATACGGGCTGCTGCGCCAGGTCCTGTGATCTGATTCGTTTGAACTTAATACGGGTTTGGCTACACTACGCGGGCTTTTGACCCGGGCCTGACCGGTGGCGCCGCCTCCGCGACGCAGGGACAGCGGGGCGGAGCCCATGAGCAGCCGACTGCAAGATCAATATCAGTCATCCCCACTACAGGGAGCGAACGCCGCCTTCGTCGAGGCGCTTTACGAGGACTATCTCGAGGCGCCTGACCAGGTTCCGGCCGTCTGGCGCAACTATTTCGACTCGCTGGGCGGCGAGGCCAGCGATGTTGCCCACGGGCCAATCGTTCGGTCGATCGGCGAGCGCATGCATGCGCCCGTCAGAGTCAACGGCGTAGAAGCCGAGCGGCCCCAGCGGCGCCGGGGCGAAAAGCAGGCTGCCGTGTCGCGCCTGATCCAGGTCTACAGTCTCCGCGGCCATCAGATCGCGGACCTCGATCCGTTGGGACTCATGGACCGCCATGTGCCGGCCGTGCTCAAGCTCGATTATCTCGGGCTCGGCGACGCCGAAATGGATCGCGAGTTCTTCACCGGCGGCCTTGGCGGCACGAGCCGCGACCGCATGAAGCTGCGCGACATCCTCGATCTCCTCAAGAAGATCTATTGCGGCAAGCTGGCTGCCGAGTTCGCCCATATTTCGCGCGCGCGCGAGCGCCTCTGGCTGCGCGAGAATTTCGAGCGCATGCGGATGAGCGGCGCGTACACGGTCGAGGAGAGGACGGCGATCCTCCAGGGACTGACTCGCGGCGAGGGCATCGAACGCTATCTGAACACCAAGTACGTCGGGCAGAAGCGCTTTTCGCTCGAAGGTGCCGAGACGCTGATCCCGATGCTGGACGACCTCATTCAGTCGGCCGGGCAAAGGGGTGTCCACGAGATCGCAATCGGGATGGCGCATCGCGGCCGGCTCAATGTGCTCGTCAACGTGCTCGGCAAGTCGCCGCAGGACCTGTTCTCCGAGTTCGAGGGTGACTACGACCTGGCGTCACTGCGGGGATCGGGCGACGTGAAGTACCACATGGGCTTTTCGGCCGACCTGCGTACGCCGAGCGGCCCGGTTCACGTGACGCTCGGTTTCAATCCCTCGCATCTGGAGATTGTCAGCCCCGTCGTCGCCGGCTCGGTGCGCGCGCGCCAGGACCGGCGCGGCGACACAGAGGGCATCAACGTGCTGCCGCTCGTCATCCATGGCGACGCGGCGATGGCCGGGCAGGGCGTCGTCGCCGAGACGCTGCAGCTGTCGCAGACGCGGGCCTTCAAGACGGGCGGGACGCTGCACATCATCGTCAACAATCAGATCGGGTTCACGACCAGCGACCCGAAGGATGTGCGCTCGACACCGTATTGCTCCGACGTCGCCAAGATGGTCGAAGCGCCGGTCTTCCACGTCAACGGTGACGATCCGGAAGCGGCGGTCGCGGCCATCCGGCTGGCGCTCGAGTACCGGGCCGCCTTTCGCAAGGACGTCGTCATCGATCTCGTCTGCTACCGCCGGCTCGGTCACAACGAGGCCGACGAGCCGGCTGCGACTCAGCCGGTGATGTATCGCAAGATCCGCTCGCACCCGACCGTGCTGCAGATCTATGGCGATAAGCTCATCGCCGATCGAGTCGTGACCGAGACGGAGCGCCAGAGCATGGCAGACGACTACAGGGATCGTCTGGACCAGGGCTTGAGCGCCAACGACGCGGCACTCGGGATGATCGGCAACCAGTACACGGTCGATTGGACGGTCTACCGCGAAGCCTCGCTGGAGGATCAGGTAGACACCAGCGTTCCCGCCGGGAAGCTCGTCGAGCTCGCCGGCATCATGAATACGCTGCCGGAGGGTTTTGCGCTCAACCGGCGCGTCGAGCGCATCGTTGCTGATCGCCGCAGGATGGCGGCCGATGAGCTGCCCATGGATTGGGGGTTCGCGGAAAATCTCGCTTACGCGACGCTCCTGACCGAGGGGCTGAGCGTGCGCCTGATCGGTCAGGACAGCCGGCGCGGCACGTTCTTTCACCGGCATGCGGCATTCCACGAGGCCAACAGCGGCGAGGTTTATGTCCCGCTCGAGCACGTGGCTGCGCGGCCGCGCGCGTTCACCGTGGCGGATTCGCTGTTGTCGGAGGAGGCCGTGCTCGGATTCGAGTACGGCTACAGCACAACCTCGCCCGATTGTCTCGTGATCTGGGAAGCGCAGTTCGGCGATTTCGCCAACGGCGCGCAGGTTGTCATCGACCAGTTCATCAGCTCCGGCGAAGCCAAGTGGGAGCGATTCTCGGGCTTGACCCTGTTTCTGCCGCACGGCTACGAGGGCCAGGGTCCAGAGCACTCCTCGGCGCGGCTCGAACGATTCCTCCAGCTCTGCGCCGAACACAATATGCAGGTCTGCGTTCCGTCGACGCCGGCGCAGATGTTCCATCTGATCAGGCGGCAGATGCATCGGCTGTTGCGCAAGCCCCTGATCGTCATGACGCCGAAGAGCCTGCTGCGGCATCCTGCATCCACGTCTGCGCTCGCCGAGCTCAGCGAGGGGACATTCAAGCCATTGATCGGCGAGGTCGAGGCAATCGATCGCGACAAGGTTTCGCGGCTCGTCTTCTGCAGCGGTAAGGTGTACTACGATCTGGCCGTGAAACGGCGCGAGGAGGGGCTCGACCGGGTTGCGATCATCCGGCTCGAGGAGCTCTACCCGTTCCCGATCGAGGAGTACGCCCAGACGATTTCCCGGTATCCTAATGCGCGGGAGGTCATCTGGTGTCAGGAGGAGCCGCAGAACCAGGGCGCCTGGTATCAGATCCGCCACCGCCTGCAGGAGCCGCTTGGCGAAAGGCATGACCTCTTTTACGCGGGCCGTCCCGGTGCGGCGGCGCCGGCGTCCGGGATACATGCCCTGCATGTCAGGCAGCAGGAGGCCTTCGTCTCGGCCGCCCTGGCAGCGTCAGGCAGAGAAAGGAAAGTGCCCGCAGACGTCGCGGATGAGGTCGCCGGATAGATACGGAAGAGAGCATGGAAGTCAAAGTTCCTCAACTGCCCGAGTCGGTTACCGACGCGACGCTCGTCACCTGGCATCGCAAGGTCGGTGAACCGATCCGACGTGACGAAAACCTCGTCGATCTCGAGACCGACAAGGTCGTGTTGGAAGTGCCGGCCCCGGCGAACGGCGTGCTGACCGAGATCAAGCAGGCCGATGGCGCCACCGTCACGAGCGGCGAAGTGCTGGCATTGTTCGAGCCCCAGGAGCTGTCCGCGGAGTCGGAGCCAGCGCCTGCAGCCGAGTCCGGTGCCGAGCCCGCCGCCGGGACCGGAGCCGAGCCCGCTGCCGAGACCGGAACCGAGTCACCAGCCGAGTCAGCAGCCGCGACCGAGGGATCGGCAGCGTCTGCGCCCGAGCCTTCTGCATCGACGGGCGAAGTTGCGGCCGAGGCCGGTGAAGCCGGTCGGCCGGAGGCGGGGGGCGCCCCCCGAATGGGTCCGGCCGCACGCAAGCTCGTGGATCAGCACGATCTCGACGCATCGCACATCGCAGGCACGGGTCGGGACGGCATGTTGACCAAGGGCGATGTATTGAGCTATCTCGCGACCCACAGCGCGACTAACGTCGGCATGGAAGAGGCCGAGTCCGACGCGGAGGTCACCGAGCCCGAAGCCGGCCCGCCAGCCGGTCAGCGGCGGGAAGTACGCGTCGGGATGACGCGGTTACGCCAGCGCATCGCCGAACGGCTCGTCGAGG
>JASFSD010000185.1:0-5803 GCA_050114575.1 Gammaproteobacteria bacterium
TCCATCGACTGCGATATGCGCTCGCGCTTTCGATACCCGCCGCGGCAGCCGAACCCATCCGGGGACACGTCCGTATCGAGCTAACGCTCGATCCCGGCAGCGGATGGCCGGCGATCGATTTCGCACCGGAACCCGACGAGGCCCTGTCGCGGACTCCCGTCACCCGGCTGGCGCTGAACGGAACAGAGACAGATTTCGAGCTCATCGAAGGACATATCTGCGTCACTTCCGAGGCGCTTCGGGCCGGCGACCACGTCATCGAGATCGACTTTCTCTCGAGCCAGAAGGCTCTGACCCGCCGAACGGATCTGGTCTATACCTTGTTCGTTCCCGCCGGAGCGCACCGCGTTTTTCCCTGCTTCGATCAACCCGATCTCAAGGCACCGCTCGCGCTCGAGCTCGAGATTCCGTGCGCATGGGAAGCGGTTGCCAATTCCCCTGAGCTCGGCCGCACCGACGAGGGCAGACTGCGCCGATACCGGTTCGCCGACAGCGAGCCCCTTGCGCCCTATCTCTTCGCGTTCGCGGCCGGCCGCTTCGAGCAGGACCGCGCAAACATCGACGGACGCGAGCTCCACATGCTGCATCAGTCGGACGACACCAGGCTGCTCGCGGACAATCGCGACGAGATCTACCGGCTGCATGCCGAAGCCTTGCAGTTTCTCGAAGCTTACACGGGCGTGCCGCAACCTTTCGCCAAGTTCGCGTTCGTGCTCATACCGGATTTCGAGTTCGGCGGTATGGAACATCCTGGCTGCATTTTCTATCGCGAGACTCTTATCCTGCTCGACGCGACGGCGACCGAAGCAGACCATCTGCGCAGAGCAAATCTGATCGCGCACGAAACAGCGCATCTCTGGTTTGGCGATCTCGTCACGATGCGCTGGTTCGGGGACGTCTGGCTCAAGGAGGTTTTCGCCAACTTCATGGCCGACAAGTTCTTGGACCGGCAGTTTCCCGATGTCGATCATGAGCTCGGCTTCGTTCTGCGCCACTTCCCGCCGGCGTACGCGATCGACAGAAGCGAGGGGACCCATGCGATACAGCGCTCGCTTGCGAACCTCGACGCTGCAGCCGAGCTCTACGACGCACTGATCTATCACAAAGCGCCGATTGCAATGGCCGCGCTCGAGACAGAGATCGGCGAGGATGCAATGCGCGCCGGGCTCAGGGCATATCTCGCGGACTACCGATTCGCCAATGCCGACTGGCAGGAGCTCTGCGCGCGGCTCGAGCAGGCAACCGGCAGGGAACTCGGCGGCTGGAGCCGGCGCTGGATCCAGTCGCCGGGGAAACCGGCGCTCGCGACTCCGCGCGAGGCCGGCGGCACGATTGAATACGGCTCCCGCGAGCTTGACGCCGCCGAGACCGAGCATTTGCTGCATGTGCTGGAGTCGTCGCACAGCCCGCTCGAGCGCGCTGCCGCCTGGATCGACCTGTACGAGAGCATGCTGGCAGGAGATATCGAGCCGGCCCGGCTCGTGACTGCAGCGGTAACGACGCTGGAAACGGAGCCGACCGATCTGCTCCTGTCTCGCCTGCTCGATGATCTGGAGGAAATTTACTGGCGCTTCCTCGCGACATCGCAACGCAGTCTCACAGCCGCAGCCGTCGAGCGCCTGCTACGGCTCAGGCTCGACACCGCGACTGGGCGCGAGCAGTCGAGCCGCTGGATCAGGGCCCTCGCTCGCTTCGCCCTCACGCGCAGCGCAGCTGCCGGGCTCGAATCCGTCTGGCGGGGAGAACATGCGGATCACGGCTGGCCGGCCGAGTCTGTCGCCGTCGAGCTCGCGGTTCGCCTGGCGTTGCTCGAGCCCGACAGGGCCGATGAGATTCTGGCATGCCAAACGGTGAGGACGGTCGATGAGAATCGGCGCCGCAGGCTTCATTTCGTCGCGCCGGCGCTCGCGGACCAGCGCACGAAGCGCGACGCGTTTTTCGAGCGCCTGGTTTCAGGCGAAGGGAGAGGCGTCTGGGCGGTGTCGGCGCTAGGACTCTTGTGCCACCCGCTTCGGGCCGACGAGGCAATCGACTATCTGGAGCCCGGAATCGAGCACGCGGCGACACTCGCCCGACACAACGAGGTTTTTCTGCCGAGGCAATGGCTCACCGCCCTGTTCCTCGGACACGGCACGGCCGAAGCCGAGCGGCGAATCCGGGGCATGGTCCGCAGATACGAGGGTGCGCCGGGCTTTCGCTCGCTGATCCTGGAGACCGCGGATCCCGTGTTTCGCGCGGCCGCTATTCGTGAGCGATCGGTTTCTCGGTGAACAGGTAGTCCTTGAGCTCCTTGTCGAAGCTCGGATCGCGCCGACGAATCCACTCGAGCACCATCGCCGCGTGTTCCTTTTCCTCGTCGCGGTTGTGCGCGAGGATCGCGGCGAGCTCCTTGTCCTTGCAGGCATCGACGCGCTGGTTGTACCAGTCCACGGCCTCGAGCTCCTCCATCAGTGAGGTGATCGCGCGGTGCATATCGCGCGTCTCATCCGTCAGCTCGTCGATCGGTTCGTGGTAGCCCTCGTTCGCCATATCTGCACCTACGTAATTCCGGAAAAAGAATGCAGTTTAGTATAGTCGTGCTTCAGCTTCGTGTACGTAAGGGGGATCCGAATGGCGGACACGAGACTTCGCGACTTCATCGACTCGGCATTGCGCTCGGGCAAGACCCGGGAAGAGATCGGCGCAGCGCTGACCAGCGCGGGCTGGTCGGACGAGCAGATCTCCGACGGCATGCGCTTCTTCGCCAACGTGCCGTTCGACGTGCCCGTGCCGAGGCCTCGGGCGCAGCTTTCGGCTCGTGATGCGTTCGTGTATCTGCTGATGTTCGGGACGCTTTATGTCAGCGCGTTTCAGTTCGGCAATCTGCTGTTCGACTTCATCAACCTGGCGCTCCCGGAAGGTCTCGCGGAGTTCGCCGTCCAGCGTATCGGCAACAGCATCCGCTGGGCCACTTCATCGCTGATCGTCGCGTTTCCGGTCTTCGTCTGGCTGCACCTCAAGATTCAGCGCGAAGTCGTAGCCGACCCGACGCGCGGCCAGTCGGCGATGCGCCGCTGGCTGACTCATCTGACGCTCCTGATCGCAGCGGGCGTCATCGTCGGTGATTCGATTACGCTGGTCTATAACCTCTTGAGCGGCGAAATGACTCTGCCGTTCGTGCTCAAGGTTCTGGTTGTCGCCGCCATATCCGGATCAGGTTTTGCGTATTTCCTGAATCTGGTCAGGCAGGACAGCGAGCGGTCGCAAGCGTGACCTCGGGGCGCCCGGCACTCATCGCCGTCGTCGTGGTCGTGGTCGGCGCCGTCATCGCCGGACTCGTGATCTCGGGCTCGCCGCGTGAGCAACGTCTGCTGCGCACCGACGACGAGCGCGTGAACGATCTGCGGAGAGTGTCGCGCGCCATCGAACGCTACTACCGCGAAACCGAGAGCCTGCCGGCTGATCTTCAGACGCTGCTCAACGGTTGGATCAGTCAGGAGATCCCGCGCGACCCGGACACCGGGCAAGCCTACGGCTACGAGCTCCTGGACGAGACGGCGTATCGGCTGTGCGCGGATTTCGCGCTCGAGTCGCGTCCGACGCGCCAACCTGAGTTCTGGGAGCACGCAACCGGCCGGCAATGCTTTTCGTTCGACTATGCCGAACTGGTGCTCGACTGACGCGAGTCAGAAGTGGTACTTGAGCCCGACTCGCAGCGTTCGCGGCTCGCGGGTGCGGCTGATGCGGCAGTTGACGACCGCGCAATCGATGTCGTCGATGCTCGCAGCACCCAGAACCACGTCGTCGTAACCGGCGACATAGGCCTCGTACCAGTAGACGATGTCCTTGCCGTCGTCGTCGAAGGCATTGATCAACTCGGCATACAGCTGGACTTTGTCTTTGAACGTGTAGGCGCCTCGGAAATTGACGCCGGTCGTGCTGCTCGCGCGATGCAGGTCGTCCGGCGTCAGCGCGTAGGGGCCGAGGTACCGGATCCGCATGCTGGCTTCCCAATGGTTTCGCGTCGCAGCAATACCGAACTGCCCGGCATGCTCCACGGCGCCGTCGATGTACCGGCCTTCGGGGTTGTTGACGAAGCGCGCGCGGTTGTCGGTATAGACCGCATCGACGCCGAGCCAGTCGACCGGGCGCCAGAACATCGTGTACTCGTAGCCGTCGCGCTTGGACGCGCCTTTGGGCTCGACGGAATTCGAGTCGCCGACGAAGATCAGCTCGGAGTCCTGCTCGAGCCACCAGCGCGTCGCCGTGAACTTGAAGTTGCCGACCTCGAAGCGCGCGCCCGTCTCGTAGCCTTTTGCCGGCGACAAGCCGGGCACGGGATCAGTGGGGCTGACGACACCGCGCGCATCGTTCGAGTGAAAGCCCTCACCCCAGTTCGCGTAGAGCTCGACGATATCGCTCGCGGTATAGGCGAAGTTGAGCTTCGGCGAGACGCGGCTGTCCGTCTTGCTGCCGACGATCGTCCCCGGTGAATCGGCCGTCACGGTGCCGGGCTGATTCGCAGTCGCCTCGAAATCGTAGTAATCGCCCCGGACACCCGCCATGATCCGAAGCCGATCGGTCGGGCTGAAAGTGGCCTCGGCGTAGACGCCGTAGGATGTCTCCGCGATGTCGTTGTCGCTGATGTTCTGAACGAACTCGCCCGCATCGTAGGCATCGAGACCCACCGGGCCGATGTCGTCGTACCGAAACTCGACGCCCCAGTCGAGCTCTAGACGCGCCTCGGCGATGAGCGAGCTGTCGTAGCGCCCACCGATCGTCGTGCGTTTGTCGAACTGATTGATCTGCGCCTCGTAGGTCGGGTTCGACTGCATGTACCAGTCGTACGACTGGATGTAGGCCGTTGCATTCCAGTCTGCGCCCGTAAGAACGGCCGTCCCTATCCAGCGCGAAGTGTTGCCGTCTGCGGTCGAATCGAGCGCACAGTAGACGTCGGCACAGACGGAGCTGCCGATGACACGCTCTGGAATCTGCTCGGTCGGGTGCCAGTCGCCCTCGTATCCCGAAAGCGTGAATGCCAGGTCGCCGAAGTCGGTCGGCATCAGATACTTGGTCCAGATCGAGACATGCTCGAGCCCCTCGTTGAGCTCCCATGGCCCGTCATAGCTCTTGAACTCACCGAGCGTCGTCCAGCTGGCATTGTCGAAATCGACCGTGCCGCCGGCGGCGATGCGCTCCCAGGCGTACTCACCGCCCTCGACGGCGACGAATGTCTCGTCGAGGCGGTCGATCGACTTGATGAACGAGGCCGCGGCGACGGAAAAATCACCCGTGTCCGCGCGGTAGGTTCCCTTGCGGTAATCGATACGGTCGACGATCTCAGGCAGGATGCCGTTGACGTCCAGATAACCCTGGCCGTGACCGTGTGAGCGCAGATTGAACGGGACCCCGTCGACGTGCGTGATGAAATCCGTGCCGTGGTCGAGATTGAAGCCGCGCAGAAAGTACTGATTGGCCTTGCCGCTCCCGGAGTGCTGCACGGCGACCATGCCGGGCACCGCTTCGAGCAGCTCGGCGGTCTTGAGCATCGGCCGGACCAAGAGATCCGCGCCCGCGACCGACCCCTCGCTCGAGGCGTCGGCGGCTCCCAGGAGCACGGTGCCACGACCGAAGACGATGACCTCCTCGATGACGCCCGTGCTCTGGGTCACCTGCGGCTCGGCGTCCCCGTCCTGAGCCAGCGACGCGCAAGGCAGCATCAGCAGCGAAACGGCGAGCGCGAGGCCGTGAGGTCTTGCGGCAATCCGTCTCAGGGCGCTCGAATTCGTCAAGACATCTCTCCCAATCATTTGGACACATACTG
>JASFSD010000186.1:0-5775 GCA_050114575.1 Gammaproteobacteria bacterium
CATTGCGGCGCGCCGGATCGCATCGGTCGCCTCGGCAACGATCAGCGGCTCGTCGGCCGCAACCAGATAGATGCTGGCCAGGCCGCGCTCGAGATGTGAAGAAAGCTGGCTGTTCGGCAGTTTCAAATCGGCGGCTCAGAGCGCGTCGGCCTGAGCGAGGACGATGGCGCAGTCTTCCAGGAGCAGCGGAATATCGTCGCGGATCGGGTAAGCGAGCCGATCGTCTTCGGTAACCAGTGCCTGCTCCAGCGTCTCGGTGACGATCTGATCGTCGCGCTGTCGGATCTCGCCCGATTCGATCCGGGCGTTGAGCTGCTCGAGCATATCGGCAGGCATCAGCCTGAGCGGAGAATGGGTCGCCGGGCAGCAGATAATGTCGAGCAGCTGTCGATCGAAGCTCACTTGGCAGTCGGGTCCTCGCACGAATCTTCCGGGACCGGATCATAACCCGAGCCGCCCCAGGGATGGCATCGGCACAGGCGCTTGCAGGTCAGCGCACCGCCGCGCAGCGGGCCGAAGCGCCTTATCGCGGAAACCGCGTACTCAGAGCAGGTCGGCTCGAAGCGGCAGCGCGGACCGAGCCACGGCGATATCGCCCACTGATAGGCCCGTACAAGCCCGACCATCGCATTCGCGCACAGGCGCGGGACGCGGGCCTCGCGGGTATCGGTCAAGCGCGCCGCCATCGCGTCCCCTCGGCACCGTCCTCGATCACGACGCCCTGCTGCAACAGCTGATCCCTGATGCCGTCGGCCGCGGCGAATTCCTTCTCCGCGCGCAGGCGCTCACGCTCTGCGAGCATCGCCTCGATCGCGGCCGCATCGAGCTCGGAGGCCACATCCGCCGAGCCATGCTCGAACCAGTGCACGGGATCTTCCTGCAGCAGCCCGAGCATCCAACCGCCGGCGCGCAGTGAATTCGCGAGCCGGGTCCGCTCGGCCGGCTCGCCGGCGCTGTTGGTCGCACGCACGAGCCTGGCGAGCTCGGCCAGCGCCTCGGGAGTATTGAGGTCGTCGTCCAGCGCCTCGCGGACGGCTTCGGGCACGTGCTCGGAGTCCGGCGCGGCGCCCGGCCCGGAAATGCCGGCATCGCGCAGGGCAGCATACATACGATCGAGCCGCCGCCGGGCCTCCTGCAGCAGCTGCTCGGACCAGTCCAGCGGCTGCCGATAGTGCGCATTCAGCAAGCCGAGCCGCACGACCTCGCCCGGGTACTCGGCCAGCAGATCGCGTAACAGCAGCACATTGCCGACCGACTTGGACATCTTTTCACTGTCGACATGAACCAGCCCGTTATGCATCCAGTAGCGGGCGAACGCCTCGGTACCGTGAGCACAGCGACTCTGGGCGATCTCGTTCTCGTGATGCGGGAAGACCAGATCCTGCCCGCCGCCGTGAATGTCGATCACGCGACCGAGATGGGTCGCGGCCATCGCCGAGCACTCGATGTGCCAGCCGGGACGGCCCCGGCCCCAGGGGCTGTCCCAGCCGACCTCGTCCTCGGCCGACGGCTTCCACAGCACGAAGTCGGCCGGCTCGCGCTTGTACGGCGCAACCTCCACGCGCGCGCCCGCGATGAGGTCCGCGACGCTGCGCCCGGAAAGAGCGCCGTAGGCGGCGTAGCGGCCGACCTCGAACAGAACGTGACCCTCGGCTTCGTAGGCGCAGCCGGCATCGATCAACCGACCGATCATTTCGATGATCGGATCCATGTGCTCGGTCACCAGCGGCTCGACATCCGGACTCAGCACACCGAGAGCATCCATGTCGCGATGGAGAAACTCCGTGTAGCGCTGTGTCAGCGTGCCTATCGAGACGCCCTCGCTCCTGGCCGCGGCATTTATCTTGTCGTCGACATCGGTGATGTTCCGAACGTAGGTCACATCGAAGCTCTGCCGCAGACGCCGTACCAGAACGTCGAAGACGACGTAGGGCCGAGCGTTGCCGATGTGCGCAAAGCTGTACACCGTCATCCCGCAGACGTACAGCGTGACGCGTCCCGGCGTGAGCGGCTCGAAAACTTCCCGCTTTCGGTTCAGAGTGTTATACAGCTGCAGCAACTCGCGGCCCGATCCCGTGCAGAAAGACCGGCATGATATCAGCCGATCCTGGCCGAAGGGATCGACAACGACATGCCCTATAATCCCGGGACGATCCAAGCTCCCATTTGCCGATGACAGATTTATTCGCAACCCGCCGCAGCATCGAGCAGGTCGAGGAAGGGACCGAGCTCGCACCGAAGTTCGATGACCGCGGCCTGATTCCCGTCGTAACGACCGACTACGCCAGCGGCGAACTCCTGATGCACGGCTACATGAATGCCGAAGCCCTGACGAAGACGATCGAGACCCGCGAGGCACACTACTTCAGCCGCAGCCGCAAGGCGCTCTGGCACAAGGGTGCCACCAGCGGCCTGGTCCAGCACGTGCGCGAGCTGCTCATCGACGACGATCAGGACTGCGTCTGGCTGCGCGTCGACGTGGCCGGAAACGGCGCGAGCTGCCACGTCGGTTATCGCTCGTGCTTTTATCGCAGCGTGCCGCTCGGCACTCAGGCGGCCGGACAGGCCCTCGAGTTCACCGAGGACGAGAAGGTCTTCGACCCGACGGCCGTCTACGGCGACGCGCCGAACCCGACTCAGCTGTAAAGAGGCAAAGAAGGGGTCAGAGCCCTTTTCGCGAAAAGGGCTCTGACCCCGTATTAGGCCTCCCGCAACCGCCAGGTCGGGGTGTCGTCGGGATGGATGAGCCGGCGGCTCAGGAGCCAGGCGCGCGCTTCACGCCCGTCGCCCGCGAACCAGGCGCTCGCGGAGCGTTCGCGAAAGCTGTAGCCCCAGGCATCCATGTCCTCCAAGCAGCGCGTGGAATCGAAAGGCCGCAGACAGCCCGCCAGCAGAACTTCGAGATAACAGACCGCGCATTCCTCGAGGTCGTCACCGCCGGCGTCGGTGTCGAGGTGTGCGCGCCGCTCCCGATCCATGCAGACGTAATGCGCGAGCTCATGGAGCAGGGAGTGCAGCGGCGTATCGGGCCGCCAGTAGACGGCATCCGCGATCAGGCCAGCCTCGGGCGCACCCCAGTACGACCCGGGAATGGTTGCCCCGGGCACCACCTCCACCGAGGTCAGCCCGTAATGCCGGAGCAGTTGCTCGATCCTGCGGGATTCGATCACTTCGCAGCGCATGACGCGCCGGTCCGATTGCTCCGCCGAGTGGCGGCTCGCCGCGGTCAACCCGGCGCTTGCTGCGCGGTCAGCGCTTCGATTCGACGCACGACCTGACGCGCGAGATCTTCCGCCAGCGCCCGGCGCAGGATCGTTTCCTCCCGCTCCTTGCCGAGCACCTGGGTTTCGTCGAACGTGTAATTGCGGCGGGCGATCAAGACCTCGGGCTCGATCAGCGCCGCACCGTCTGCCTCGAGCGAAAACGTGATCGTGTAGTACACCTCGTACTCGCGCGGAATGTTTCGCGCCGTCACGGACAGCACCCGCTGACCCGTGGAGTCCTCACTGATGATGAGCCTGGCGCTGGCCTCGGCACGGGACTCCACCAGAACCAGCCCGCGCTGACGCAGAACTTCTCGCAGACTCGAATGAAACTCCGAGCGCGGCTCACTGCTCTCGAGGTAGGTTGCCTGCATCGCTACGGGCAGACGACCACCGCCTGCAAGATGGAAACCGCATCCGGTCAGCATCAGCACAACGACCAGCAGGGCCGGCAATCGCCCCCGGGAAAGTGGATCGAGGTCGTGGAGCGGCTTGATTCCGTTTATGATTCCCAACATCATCGCGAAGCTTGAAACATCGTGGTGCCTTTGACAACCGCAGACTCTCCCCAGACAAGACTCAGGCGATGGCAGGTTATCCGTTTCGGGCTGTAGAAAAGAAGTGGCAGGATTTCTGGGAAGCGAAACAGACGTTTCGCCTCGATCCGGACGTCGACACGAGCAAGCCCAAATACTACGTGCTGGACATGTTCCCCTACCCGAGCGGGGAAGGCCTGCACGTGGGTCATCCCGAGGGATACACCGCCTCGGATATCGTTGCCCGATACAAGCGCATGCGCGGCTTCAATGTGCTGCACCCGATCGGTTGGGATGCCTTCGGCCTGCCGGCGGAGCAATTTGCCATTCGCCACGGCAAGCACCCGAGACAGACGACGGCGAAAAACATCGACCGCTTCCGCGCCCAGTTGAAGGCGCTCGGTTTTTCCTACGACTGGGCGCGCGAAGTCAATACGACGGACCCGGCCTACTATCGCTGGACCCAGTGGATCTTCAAACAACTGTTCGATCGGGGTCTCGCTTATCAGGACGAGAAGCCGGTCTGGTGGTGCCCGGAGCTCGGCACGACCCTGGCAAACGAAGAGGTCATCGACGGCAAGTCGGAGGTCGGCGGCTTCCCCTGCGAGCGCCGCCCGCTGCGCCAGTGGGTACTGAAGATCACTGAATATGCGGACCGCCTACTCGAAGGCCTCGACGACCTCGACTGGCCTGCCAGCACAAAGGAAATGCAGCGCAACTGGATCGGTCGCAGCGAGGGCGCGGAGCTGGACTTCGCCGTCGAGGGATCGAGCACCAGGATCCGCGTCTTCACGACGCGCCCCGACACCCTGTTCGGCGCGACCTACATGGTCCTCGCACCCGAGCACGAGTTCGTCGACACCATCACGACCGCGGCGCAGCGGCCCGAGGTCGAAACGTATCAGGCACAGGCCATCACCAAGAGTGAGCTCGAGCGGGCCGAGCTGCAGAAGGAGAAGACCGGTGTCTTCACCGGCGCGTTCGCCATCAATCCCGCGAACGGCAGCCGGATCCCGATCTGGATCGCCGATTACGTCCTCAGCGGTTACGGCACCGGAGCCATCATGGCCGTGCCGGCCCAGGACCAGCGCGACTACGAGTTCGCATCACAATACGATCTGCCGATCATCCGCACTGTCGAACCGCCGGAGGACTTCGACGGCGAGGCATGGGTCGGCGACGGCGTCTGCATCAACAGCGAGTTCCTGAACGGCCTAGACGTCGCCGATGCCAAGGCCAGGATGATCGATTGGCTCGAAGCGGAAGGGCATGGAGAGCGCTGCGTCAATTACAAGCTGCGTGACTGGCTGTTCTCACGGCAGCGCTACTGGGGTGAGCCATTTCCGCTGGTGTTCGTCGACGGCGAAGCCAGGGCAGTCCCGGATCGGGATCTGCCCGTGACGCTGCCGGAGCTCGAGGCGTTCGAGCCGACCGGCAAGCCCGAGGGGCCGCTCGCGACGGCAACCGAATGGCTCGCGACGGAACTCGACGGTCAACCGGCGATGCGCGAGACCAACACGATGCCGCAATGGGCCGGCTCCTGCTGGTACTACCTGCGCTACATCGATCCCGACAATCCTGACCAGCTCGTGGATCCCGAGCTGGAGCGCTACTGGATGCCGGTGGACCTCTACGTCGGCGGACAGGAACACGCCGTGCTGCACCTGCTGTACGCGCGCTTCTGGCACATGGTGCTGTACGACGCCGGTGTCATCTCGACGCCGGAGCCGTTCGTCCGGCTCGTGCACCAGGGCATGATCCTGGGCGAGCTCGAGTTCACCAAGTACGTCGATGAGGCCGGCCGCGCCATCGACGCGCAGGAGGCTCGCGGCGCACTGGCCGCGGGCGCAGAGCTCGAATCCGTCAGTGTCGGCGAAAACGACGTGACCAAGGAAGGCGACCGCTTCGTGCTCAAGAAGCAGCCCGGAATCAGTGTCGACGCCAGGGCCTACAAGATGAGTAAGAGTCGCGGCAAC
>JASFSD010000187.1:0-5741 GCA_050114575.1 Gammaproteobacteria bacterium
CATGAGCTTGATGGTCCTGGCCTCGACGCCGCGCGCCGCGTCAATGACCATGAGCGCGCTGTCGACCGCGGTCAGCGTTCGGTAGGTGTCTTCGGAAAAGTCCTCGTGGCCCGGCGTATCGAGAAGATTGACGATTTTTTCGCGATACGGAAACTGCATTACCGAGGAAGTCACCGAGATCCCTCGTTCCTGCTCGAGCTTCATCCAGTCGGACGTGGCATGCCGTGACGCCTTGCGACCCTTGACCGTGCCAGCCAGCGTGATTGCACCGCCGTACAACAGCAGCTTCTCGGTCAGCGTCGTTTTACCGGCGTCTGGATGCGAAATGATCGCAAACGTACGTCGCTCTCGATGCGATTGCATTGGGCTTCGAAAAGAGTACTTGCGTCAGTCGGACGGCGCGAGCGCCAGAGACAGAACGACAGCGTTCTCTCTGCCGACCTTCGCCTGATAGTAGGCCGGCCTGATCCCGACCTCGACGAAACCCGCGGAGAGATACAGGTTGATTGCCGCGCGGTTCGACGGCCTGACCTCGAGAAATACCTGCCGGACCGCCGCGTCCTGCGCTTTGAACAACAGCGCGTTGAGCAGGCGCCGCCCGTAGCCCAGCCGCCGGAGTCCTGGATGGACGCAGAGATTGAGCACATGTGCCTCGGCAGCGCCGATGGACATGATCGCGTACCCCGACACGCTACGGTTGATGTCGAGCACGAGCGAATAGTATCCGGCCAGCAGACAGTCTCTGAAAACAGCCCGACTCCACGGATAGTTGTATGCGGCCTGCTCGACGAGCTGAACGCCATGCAGATCGGCAGCCTGCATCGGCCGAATCGCCGTTTCTGGAATGACAGCTGTGCTCATTGCCGTTGCGTAATCAATCCCCTGATCAGACAAAGGTCCTGCCAGGCTTTGGCCTTGGCCTGCGGCGACCGCAGCAGGTACGCCGGATGGTAGGTAGCGACTAGCGGAATCCGTTGCGCGCCAAAGCTCAATACCTGTCCTCTGAGCCTACCGATTGCTAGATCCGACTGCAATAAATGCTGCGCCGCGATTCGCCCGACCGCCAGCACGGCGCGCGGTTCGACCAGCTCGATCTGGCGCTCGAGATAGGGAGAACACCGCGCCGCTTCTTCCGGTTGCGGGTCCCGGTTGTTCGGCGGCCGGCATTTGAGAATGTTCGCGATGTAGACGTCTTCACGTCCAAGCCCGATTGCGCGGAGCATCGAATTTAACAATTGACCGGCGCGCCCGACAAAGGGCTCCCCCTGCCGGTCCTCGTCGGCACCAGGGGCCTCACCGATGATCATCAGATCGGCGTCGGGCCGGCCGACGCCGAAGACCGTCTGCGTGCGCGTCCGGCTCAGGTCGCAGAGCGTGCAGGACCGCACCTCCTCGGCGAGTGCGGGCCAGTCGAGCGTCCGCAGAACCGAGGTCGCCTCTTCAGAGGGCGTCTCCTCCGATGGCGCCTCGCTTTCGGCATCGCGAAGCCGGAAGACCTCGATCCCCATCGCGCTCAGGACGCCGACCTGTCTCGTGTCCACCATCTATCTTGCTATCTCGCCCCGCGCCGGGACCGGCGCCAGAGCCAGTTTGCCGGCCCTGATGCCGCGTAGAACACCATCAGCGCGAAGGACACGAGTGGCGGCTCGATCGCGATCACGATGATGACGAGCGGAATCGCGAGCAGCCGCGTGTAACGAACCCGATGGCCCGGCTTGACGTCCTTGAAGCTCAGATAGCTGAATCGCGACATCATCAGAACCGCCAGCACAGCCGTTATCGTGATGCCTGCGATCAGCGCCACCAGGCCCTCGACATGATAGGTCGTGCTGACCCAGACGCCCGACGCAACGCAGGCGGCCGCCGCCGGGCTCGGCAGACCCTGGAACAAGCGCCGATCGGTCCAGACGGCGTTGGTATTGAACCGGGCCAGCCGAAACGCGGCAGCAGCAACATAGAGAAAGGCCGCCGCCCAGCCCACTCGACCCCAGATCGCGCTGTACTCCGAGATCCTCTCGACCCCCCACTGATAGGTCACGATTGCCGGAGTCAGGCCGAAAGAAACCATGTCGGCAAGACTGTCGAACTCCTTGCCGAACTCGCTCGACGTGCTCGTCATCCTTGCGACACGCCCGTCGAGACCGTCGAGAAACATTGCCACGAAGATGGCGAGCGCCGCGGCCGTGAAGTTGCCATCGATTGCCGCGATGATCGAATAGAACCCGGCGAACAGCCCGCCCGTGGTCAACAGATTCGGCAACAGATAAATGCCTCGCCGGCGGCTGCCCGGCTGCGACTTCGCTTTCTTGAATCCGTTCACGGTCAGGCATAATGCCGCGTCAACTCTGAATCAACAAATGAAATCCCCATGTATCTGAGCCAACTTCCGGTCACCACATTCAAGGAGACTCCGGCAGACGCCGAAATCGTCAGCCATCAGCTCATGCTGCGCGCCGGGCTGATCAGACGGCTGGCGTCCGGCCTCTACAGCTGGCTGCCGCTCGGCATGCGCGTGCTGAACAAGGTCGCCAACGTCATTCGCGAAGAGATGAATCGCTCCGGGGCGCTCGAGGTGATGATGCCGGTCGTGCAGCCAGCCGAGCTGTGGCAGGAGTCGCAACGCTGGGATGCCTACGGCAAAGCCCTGTTGCGCTTCGAAGATCGTCACGGCCGCAGATTTTGTCTCGGACCGACGCACGAAGAAGTGATCACCGACATTGTGCGCTCAGAGCTGAAGAGCTATCGGCAGCTGCCTGTCAACTACTACCAGATTCAGACCAAGTTCCGCGATGAGGTCCGGCCGCGATTCGGCGTCATGCGTGCACGCGAGTTCATGATGAAGGATGCGTACTCGTTTCATCTGGATGAGGAGTCACTGCAGGAGACGTACGGGCACATGCGCGAGACCTATCAGCGCATCTTCGATCGTCTGCAGCTCGAGTATCGAATCGTTCAGGCCGACACCGGAGAGATCGGCGGCAGCATTTCCGAGGAGTTTCAGGTTCTGGCCGAGTCAGGCGAGGACGCAATTGCCTTCAGCGACGCCGACGACTTTGCCGCCAACGTGGAAGTCGTCGAGCTGCCTCCACCTGCGACCGAGCGGCCCGTCCCGGCGGCGGAAAAGCAACTCGTAGAGACGCCCGGGGTAAAGACTATCGCCGACGTGGCCGCGTATCTCGACGTGCCGGCGTCGCGATGCGTCAAGACGCTGTTGTTTCGAGGATCGGAAACAGATGCCGTTGCCCTCGTGCTGCGCGGCGACCATGAGCTGAATGCGCTCAAAGCCGAGAAGCTTGCAGCCGTGGCCAGACCCCTGGCGATGCTCAAAGCATCCGATGTCGAGCAGGCTGTCGGCTGCGCACCGGGTTCGCTCGGCCCCGTTGGCCTCGACATTCCCGTGATCGTGGACCAGTCGGTGGCCGTCCTCGCCGACTTCGTCTGTGGAGCCAATCGCGAGGGCTATCACTTTTCAGGCGTCAACTGGGATCGCGATGCCCCGCTGCCCAAGGTCGCCGACCTGCGCAATGCCGTCGACGGCGATCCCGGGCCCTCGGGCGCACCTCTGACTGTCGCCCGCGGCATCGAGGTCGGGCAGATATTCCAGCTCGGCACCAAATACAGCGAATCCATGGATGCCACGGTCCTGGACCCGGACGGCAAACCCCGCCATATGCCGATGGGCTGTTACGGCATCGGTGTGACCCGCGTCGTAGCGGCCGCCATCGAGCAGAACCATGATGACGCCGGAATAGTCTGGCCCGAGGCCATTGCCCCGTTCAGCGTCATCGTGATTCCGATCAACATGGACAAATCGACCCGCGTCCGGGACGCCGCCACCAGGCTCTATGCCGAGCTGAACGAAGCGGGATTCGAGGTCGTGCTCGACGACCGGGATCACCGACCGGGCTTCAAGTTTGCCGACGCCGACCTGATCGGCTACCCGCACCGCGTAGTGGTGTCGGAAAAAGCACTCGATGCGGATGAGCTCGAGTACAAGTCGCGCCGCGAGGCCGAAGCTGTCCGGATTCCGATCGACTCACTCGTCCAACGGCTGAGAGGCGATAGCACGGCGTGAAGCGCACGGCCCGAAAGCTCCCGATCTGGCCGACCGTGCTGGCATGCACGATGTTTGCCGTGGCCCCCGCATCCGCTCAGCAGTTCGGCAACCGCAGTGCCGACGATATCGACCCCGGGTTGCGGGAGACACTGATGCTTGCCGTGCTCGAAGCAGACAGCTTCGACGACCGGTTCGATGCCGAAGTCTGGCTGACCGACATGTCGCGCCGATTGAGCGGGCGAATCGGCGACATCGAAGAGCGTCTGGATATTCTGCGCGCGGTTCACCGGAACGCAAAGTCCGCTGACCTGCCACCGGAGCTCGTCCTGGCCGTCATCGATGTCGAGAGCGGCTTCGACCGCTTCGCTATTTCCCATGCCAACGCGCTGGGTCTGATGCAGGTCATGCCCTTCTGGATCAAGGAGCTCGGCGAACAGGACATGAACCGACTCTTCGAAATCGAATTCAATATCCTGCTCGGTTGCCGGATTCTCAAGTACTACCTCGACATGGAAGACGGCGATCTGATTCAGGCTCTGGCGCGATACAACGGCAGCACGGGCCAGCGATGGTACGGGGATCGTGTGCTCGACCGGCTGCGTCTGACCTGGTTCCGAAACTGACCCGTCAGGGCCTCAGGATACGGAAGCCCGGCTCGACCTCGCCCTGCCAATCCTCGACGGCCACGGCCGACACCCGGGCATGTGCAGGCCCGCGCCAGAGCCATGCGGCAAGCTCTTCGATGGCATCGGCCTCACCGCAGGCGATGAGCTCGACGCGGCCGTCGGGCAGATTACGAACCCATCCGTCGAGCCCCAGGGCCTCGGCGCGTTCCGCGGCTGCGGCGCGATAGAACACGCCCTGAACGCGGCCCTCCACCGTATATCTCAGTGCCTGACGATTCATCTGCGTTATTCTGTCGCCATGAAAGCCACCATCTATCATAACCCCCGCTGCTCGAAGTCCCGGGCCACGCTCGCGCTGCTCGAGGACATTGGCGCCGACATCGAGATCATCGAGTACCTCAAGACACCGCCGACAGCCGACGAGATTCGCACCATCCTCACGCGACTCGGCCTCGCCGCGGCAGACGTCGTGCGGACCGGCGAGGCTCCCTTCAAAGACTCGGGACTTGCGCTCGACTCCGACGAGGACGATCTCATCGAACTGATCGCTCGCGAGCCGATCGTGCTGCAGCGCCCGATCGTGGTCGTCGGCACGAAGGCTAGAATCGGTCGTCCACCGGAGCAGGTTCTGGAGCTCTTCGGTTGAGCAAGGCCCCGTCGATTCTGATTCTCTACTTCTCGCGCAAAGGACACACCGAAGCGCTTGCCCGACAGATAGCGCTCGGCGTCGAGAGTGCGGGCGGTACGGCCGTGCTGCGCACGGTCCCGCCCGTCTCACCCATTGCCGAAGCGACCGCGCCTGCCGTGCCCGACTCGGGTCCGCCCTATGTCGAGCTCGACGAGCTTGCCGTCTGTGACGGGTTGATACTCGGCAGCCCGACACGATTCGGCAACATGGCCTCGGCGCTAAAGCACTTCCTGGACAAGACTTCGGCGCACTGGCTGAACGGCACGCTTGCCGGTAAGCCGGCCGCGGTGTTTACCACGAGCTCGTCACTGCATGGTGGTCAGGAAAGCACGCTCCTGACCATGGCGCTGCCACTGATCCATCACGGCAT
>JASFSD010000188.1:0-5669 GCA_050114575.1 Gammaproteobacteria bacterium
CCTCACGCACGGATTGCTCTATGAGAACCATAACACTGATCACGGGCACGCTTCTATGTCTTGGCGCGCTCACCGTCCGCTCCCAGAACGCGCCCGAAACGCTGCCGCGAACCGAAGCACCTGCCGCTGCCGAGGTCTACATTCAGACTCCTGCAGACGGGGCCGAGGTCAGGTCGCCGTTCACCGTCCGCTTCGGCCTGCGCGGCATGGGCGTCGCGCCTGCCGGCATCACGGCGCCTAACACCGGCCACCACCATCTTCTGATCGATGTCGACCCGCTGCCGCCGGAGAATCTGCCGCTGCCGTCGTCGGATCAGGTCCGCCATTTCGGCGCCGGGCAGACCGAGACCGAGCTCGACCTCCCGCCCGGTGAGCACACGCTGCAGCTCGTGCTCGGCGACGCCATGCACATTCCGCATCAGCCGCCGGTAAGGTCCGACCGGATCACGATTACCGTCGTCGAGTAGCGGCGCCCGCGTCCTCGAGGATGGCGCGCGCGGCGTTGCGCCCGGGCAGGCCGCTGACGCCGCCGCCCGGGTGCGCGCCGGAACCACACAGATACAGATCGGGCACGGGGCTCCGGTAACGCGCGTACCTCGTCGCAGGGCGCCTGTGGTAGAGCTGGTCCCGGGTCATCGCACCATGAAAAATGTCGCCGCCGACGAGTCCGAATCGGCGCTCCAGATCGATCGGTGACAGCGCGCTCGCGCCGAGAATGGAGCGTTTGAAGTTCGGCGCATACTCATCGACCGTGTCGAGGATACGGGTGACCGCCAGATCCCTGGCGGCGCGCCAGGACTGTCCATCGGGCAGGTCATAGCGAAAATGCTGGCAGAACAGACTCGCGACATGACGCCCGGGCGGCGCGAGGGTGTCGTCGATGACCGAAGGGATGACGAGCTCGATGACGGGCTCGGCGGACATCCCGGTCCCGAGCGCGTCCTGGTGCGCGCGGTCGAGGTAGCTCAATGAAGGGGCGATCAGGATTCCGGCGCCGTGATGCGCCGACGCTGCCGTGCCCGGCAGGCAACGGAAATCCGGCAGCTCGCTGAGGGCGACATTCATGCGAAAACTCGCGGATTCGCTGTGCCAGGATTCGATGCGCTGCCGGAACCCGGTCGGCAGGTCCGCCCCTCGCAGCAGCTCGAGGAAAAGGTGCTGTGGATGAACGGCACCGGCAACGGCCCGGCTTTCGATGACGCCATTCGCCGTTACGACCGAAAAACCGGCCGCCTCGCGCGAGATCTGCTCGACCGGCTCGCCGGTTCGGATCTCGACGCCGCGCTCGATTGCCGCCCGCGCCAGCGCGTCCGAGATGGCGCCCATGCCGCCCACGGCATGTCCCCAGGCACCCCGGCGCCCGTCGACCTCGCCAAACGCGTGGTGCAACAGCAGATACGCCGAACCTTTCGTATAAGGACTCGCGAAGTGACCGACGATCGAATCGAACCCGAGAGCGCCCTTGAGAAGGTCCGTCTCGAAACAGGAGTCGAGCCAGTGACCGGCGCTGCGGCGGAACAGGTCGATGGCGCTGCGAATCGCGCGCGGCCCGTGCGCCAGCGAGCGGCCGGCGAGAGCGAGGGTTCGAGCGACCTCGCGCGGCCCCGCCAGCGGGTCGACAGGAGCACGTGCCAGCAACGGCCGAACGAGGCCGATGACGCGATCGAGCTCGGCCGCGAAGCGTTCGTAGGCGTCCGCATCGCGCGGACTGAAACCGGCAAGCTCGGCATAGCGCTCCTTGCGGCCACTCGGCAGCTTCAGGCCCGGCCCCTCGAGCGCGGGCACGAAATTATCGAGCGGCCGCGTCCGGATCTCGAGGCCGTGGCGGCGCAGCCCGAGATCGCGCCCGATGCCTGGATCGAGCAGGCTCACGGTGTAGCTCGCAGCGGAATTCCTGAACCCGGGATGGAACTCCTCGGTGA
Organism: Gammaproteobacteria bacterium; assembly: GCA_050114575.1. Lineage (GTDB taxonomy): Bacteria > Pseudomonadota > Gammaproteobacteria > Steroidobacterales > Rariloculaceae > DATCZB01. Next base: position 1,923 of record JASFSD010000188.1, read on the forward strand.
TGGCCGCTCCGCCGACCCGGTCGTGGCGCTCGACGACGGCCACCTTGAGCCCGGCGTCCGCGGCATAGGCCGCACAGACGAGCCCGTTGTGACCGCCACCGACAACGATCAGATCGAAAGACATCCTGTGTACAATTGAGCGCCCGCGAACAAGCCAACAAGAACAATGAGCATACGCGAAGATTTCGTCGCAACGGTCGGCAACACACCACTGATCAAGTTACGCAAGGCGTCCGAAGCCACGGGTTGCACCATCCTCGGCAAGGCGGAATTCCTGAATCCGGGCGGCTCGGTCAAGGACCGGGCAGCCAAGTACATCGTGCTCGACGGCGAAAAGCGCGGACTGATCGAGCGCGGCGGCCTCGTGGTCGAGGGCACGGCCGGCAACACCGGCATAGGCCTCGCTCTGGTCGGCAACTCCCGCGGTTACCGCACGCTGATTCTCATGCCGAATACGCAATCGCAGGAAAAACAGGATGCACTGCGGCTCTGCGGAGCGCAGTTGCGGACCGTCCCTGCCGTTCCCTACCGCGATCCGAACAACTACGTGCACATCGCCGAGCGAACGGCCGCGGAGCTCGAGGCCAGCGAGCAGCATGGCGTGCTCTATGCCAACCAGTGGGACAACCTGGCCAACCGGGAAGCGCATATCGACGGCACGGGACCGGAAATCTGGGAGCAGACCAACGGCCAGGTCGATGGATTCATCTGTGCCGTCGGAACGGGCGGGACGCTTTCCGGCGTCGGCGCCTATCTGAAGCAGAAGAATCCTGACGTCGTCATCGCCGCAGCAGATCCACTGGGCGCCGCCATCTACAGCTGGGTCAAGACCGGCGAGCTCAAATCCACGGGAAGCTCCATCACCGAGGGCATCGGCCAGGGCCGCGTCACCGGAAACCTGGCCGAGGCTGTCATCGACGACGCATACCAGATCCCCGATACCGAGATGCTGCCCATCATCTACGACCTGCTGCAATACGAAGGTCTGCTCATGGGCGGCTCGACCGGTATCAACGTCGCGGGCGCCATCCGTCTCGCCAAAGAACTGGGCCCGGGCAAGACGATCGTCACCGTGCTCTGCGATTCCGGACAGCGGTACCAGTCGAAGATCTTCAACCCGGAGTTCCTCAGCGAAAAGGGATTCCCGCTGCCGCCCTGGCTCGTCTAGAGAAGAGGCCAAAAGAAGGGGTCAGAGCCCTTTCCGTAGAAAGGGCTCTGACCCCTCTTTTCTCAACCTTCTCAAAGCAGCGCGGCGGCGCGCTCGGTTGCGAGCTCGCAGTCCGGGGTCCGCCGCGCCCGCTTGAGCGCACCGAGCCCGCCGATCCGCTCCCCGTCGCGCTGAGCACGGGCAATCTCGTTCAGACCGCGGCAGGCGGTCAACAGCCCGAGCTCCGCGTCTTCGAGCCGGGAGAAGCGCTCGCTTTCGAGAGGCTCACGTTCCAGCGCCAGCGCCAGCTCGGCTGCAACCTCGTTCTGACGGCGAAAAACGGCTTCGACATAAGCCGCGAACGCGTCCGAACCGAGCCGCATCCGCTCGCCCTCGACGCCAGTCACAGCGCAGCCTGCAGAGACGATCAGGAACAAAGCTGGCAGGGCGATCGAGCGCATGAGCACGATTTTATGCCGAACGCGTGACCGCAGGCCTTATATGCGATAATCCGCGGCCGCAGCGCCCCCAAGAAGAACCGCATGTCCGCATCCCTTCCGTACGCCATCCACAACCAGCCTCGTCTGGATAATGCGATCGAGCGCGCGGTCGGCTGGCTCAACGAAGAACAGGATCCGGCAGGATTCTGGGTCGGCATGCTCGAGTCCAATCAGTGTATGGAGGCGGAGTGGCTTCTCGCGATGCACTTCCTCGATTACGAGCATCCGCGCAAGAAGGATATCGTCGCAACCCTGCTGCAGGCCCAACGTGAGGACGGCTCTTGGGAAAACTACCACGACGCACCCGAGGGCGACATCAACAGCACGGTCGAGTGCTACGCCGCGTTGCGATCGGTGGGCTTCCCGCCGGACGATGAGCGCCTGGTCAAGGCTCGCGAGTGGATCTTCGCACACGGCGGCTTGCCGCAGATTCGTGTGTTCACGCGTTACTGGCTGGCGCTCATCGGCGAGTGGCCCTGGAATCGGACACCCAACCTGCCACCCGAAGTGATCGCCAACCCGCGCTGGTTCCCTTTCAATGTCTACAATTTTTCGAGCTGGGCACGGGCGACGCTGCTGCCACTCGCCATCCTCTCCGCGCAACGAGCCGTGCGGCCGTTGCCCAAAGAGCGGCGGCTGGACGAGCTGTTTCCCGATGGCCGCGAGCAAATGGACTACCAGCTGCCGCACGACAACCCGCTGTTTTCATTCAAGCGGTTGTTCCTGATGACGGACCGGCTGCTGCACGTCTATCAGGCAATCGGGTTTACCCCGTTCCGCCGGCTCGCCGTTCACGCCTGCCTCGAGTGGATCCTCAGGCACCAGGACGCCGACGGCGCCTGGGGCGGCATTCAACCGCCGTGGATATACAGCCTGATGGCGCTGAACGTCGAAGGCTACCCGCTCGACCATCCCGTCGTGCGCGAGGGGCTGAATGCCCTCGACCGCCACTGGTCGTATGAGCGCAACGGCACGCTTCATATCCAGGCCAGCGAATCGCCCATCTGGGACACGCTGCTGACCTTGATGGCGCTGCAGGACTCCGAGCAGGAGTGGAACGACGCGACCGAGCGGGCCCTCGACTGGTTGTTATCCCATGAGAATCGCTACCGCGGCGACTGGGTGCATCAGAACCCCAGGCTCGAACCGAGCGGCTGGGCTTTCGAGCGCTCCAATCTGCACTACCCTGATATCGACGACACCTCGGTTGCCCTGATCGTGCTCGCGAGACTGCCGCAGTCGGTGAGAAACCGCCCCGAAGTCAAGTCGACGATCGACCGGGCACTTGCCTGGACGCTGGGAATGCAGTGCAAGAGCGGCGGCTGGGCTGCCTTCGATCGCGACAACGACAAGCTCATCATCACGATGATCCCGTTCTGCGATTTCGGCGAAGCGCTCGACCCGCCGTCGGCCGACGTAACGGCCCACGTGATCGAGGCGCTGGCCTATCTCGGCTTCGACCGAAGCCATGAGGCCGTCGAGCGAGCGTATCAGTTTCTGCGCGACGAGCAGGAACCCGACGGCAGCTGGTTCGGCCGTTGGGGCGTCAATCACATATACGGCACCGCAGCGGTTCTGCCGGCGCTGGCGGCGCTCGGCGAGGACGCCACTCAACCACACGTCAAACGTGCCGCCGACTGGATCGCCGAACATCAGAATGTCGACGGCGGCTGGGGCGAAACCTGCGCGTCCTACATGGACGACCGGCTCCGCGGCATGGGCCCGAGCACGGCATCACAGACCGCCTGGGCGCTGATTGCGCTGATCGCCAGTGGCGGCGAGGCCTACGTGTCGCACGTGCGCGCGGGGCTCGCGTATCTGACCGAGTCGCAGCGCGACGACGGCAGCTGGGACGAGGCGTATCACACGGGCACGGGCTTTCCGGGCTATGGCTTCGGAGCCCGGCTCGACTTTCGCAACGACAAGATCCGCAAGCGTATCCATCAGGGCACCGAACTGCAGCGCGGTTTCATGATCAACTACAACATGTACCGCCACTACTTTCCGCTGATGGCGATGGGCCGCGCCCGCCGCTATCTCACAGATGTCAGCGAGTGACGGGGCGAGTGAAAGAGGGGTCAGAGCCCTTTTCGAGAAAAG
>JASFSD010000189.1:0-5664 GCA_050114575.1 Gammaproteobacteria bacterium
CGCGTCACCGGGTGGGACACCGTCATGCCGTTACCGCGCCTCGAAGGCCACTATATGCCGAGCGCAGAACGGATCGTCGACGCAGCGCGGCGGGCATTGGAGTACAGATGAGCGCGCGTATCTTCGCCCTGCCGGATCTCGGAGAAGGCCTGCACGAAGCCGAGATCGTGTCCTGGCACGTCGGCGTCGGCGATCACGTGGTCGCCGATCAGCCGCTCGTATCCGTCGAAACGGACAAGGCCATCGTCGAGGTGCCGTCGCCGCGGTCGGGTCATGTGGCCGCGCTGCATGGCGCACCGGGCGATGTCGTCGAAGTCGGGGCGCCGCTCGTCGAGTTCGACGAAGACAGCGGCGATCGCGGCGCGATCGTCGGCGACATCGAGACGTCGGCGACCTCGCTGCGCGGCGAGTCCAGCGCTCCGGCCGAAAAAGAAGCCACGGCCGGCATCCGGGCGGCGCCCGCAACCCGCAAGCTCGCCAGGGAGCTCGGCGTCGAACTCGAGTCCATTACCGGGACCGGACCGCAAGGCGCGATCCTGCCATCGGATGTTCAGGCTGCGGCCACGCTTGCAGCCTCCCGAGAGGAGCGGCTCCGCGGCGTCCGCCGGACCATGTTCCAGAACATGCAGCGCGCCGGCCGCGAGATCGTCGCGGCGACCGTGACCGACGAGGCGGATGTGGATGCATGGCCCGAAGGGACCGACGTCACGATCCGACTCGTCCGTGCGATTGCAGCGGCCTGCGGGGAAGCCCCGGCGTTGAACGCCTGGTTCGACGCCGAAACCGAGACCCGTACTCTGCACAGCCATGTCGATCTCGCGATAGCCCTGGAAGCGGACGACGGCTTGTTCGCCCCCGTGCTGCGCAATGTTTCCGATCGCGACGACGCGTCCTTGCGCGCTGGTATCGAGGAGCTGAAGCGCGACGTCGCCGCACGCTCGATTCCGCGGGAGTCGATGCAGCGGGCGACGCTGACGCTCAGCAACTTCGGCATGTACGGCGGACGCTTCGCCGACCTCGTGGTCGCGCCGCCGCAGGTGGCCATCCTCGGTGCGGGCCGGATTGCACCGCGTGTCGTTGCCCGCGACGAGGGGCCCACCGTGCACAGAGTCCTGCCGCTGTCACTGAGCTTCGATCATCGTGTCGTGACCGGCGTCGAAGCCATGCGGTTCCTGACGACGGTGATCAGAGAGCTCGAGAAACCCAGACCCACGGATTGACCCAGAGATGACTGAAAAAGTGTTCCGCTTCTGCGACGAGCTCGGCCCGAAAAGCGTGCTGCATATCTACGATCCGAAGATCGACCTCAAGGCTATCCTCGTCGTCGACAACGTGGCCGCCGGCCCGTCGATCGGCGGCGTCAGACTGGCGCCCGACGTCTCGCTCGAAGAATGTTTCCGGCTCGCTCGCGCCATGACGCTCAAGAACGCCGCTGCAGGCCTTGCCCACGGCGGCGGCAAGGCCGTCATCTTCGGCAACCCGGCAATGGGCGATGCCGAGAAGGAGCAGGTCATCCGAGCCTTCGCCTCGGCGATCGGAGACGTTCTCGACTTTATTCCAGGCCCCGACATGGGGACCAACGAGCGCGCGATGGCCTGGGTCAAGGATGAGACGGGCCGTTCGGTGGGTCTGCCCAGCGAGCTCGGTGGAATACCGCTGGACGAGATCGGAGCAACCGGCTTCGGTCTCGCGATTGCGACAGAGATTGCCGCCCCCGAAGCCGGGCTCGAGCTCGACGGCGCGCGCATTGCCGTGCAGGGGTTCGGCTCCGTCGGCAGGCATGCTGCCAGGCGGCTCGTCGAGCGCGGCGCAACTCTCGTCGCCGTCGCCGATTCCCGCGGCACCGTGGCGGATCCGGCGGGTCTCGACCTGGAAACACTGATCGAGCTCAAGGCCGAAGGCCGGCACGTGATCGAGCTCGGCGCGGGTCACGAGCTCGCGCGCGAGGCCATCGTCGGAGTCGACTGCGATATCCTGATTCCGGCGGCTCGTCCCGATGCCGTCAACGCCGGCAACGTCGCACTGGTCAAGGCGCGAATGATCATTCAGGGAGCCAACATCGGCGTCACCGAGGATGCCGAGAACCTGCTCCGAGAGCGCGGTGTTGTCTGTCCACCGGATTTCATCAGCAACGCAGGCGGCGTCATCTGCGCCGCAGTCGAGTATCACGGCGGAACCGAGTCACAGGCCTTCGCTGCGATCGAGGACAAGATCCGAACCAACATGACCGAAGTGCTGACACGCGCCCGCGAAGCGGGTTGCAGCTACCGTGACGCGGCAGTCGTTATGGCCACCGAAAGAGTCCGCGCGGCAATGCGCACGCGCCGCTGGGCGTAATGACCGCTAAGGCCGGATAGGTAATTCAGTCCGGAACAACCGATCGAGCCCCGGGTAACCGATTCAGTCCCGGCTGCCGGATTCAGTCCCGGACAACCGATTGCAGCAATTCGGCGCTTGCCAGGACCACGAGCTTGTCATCGAAGGCCGCCGCCCGGGTCCTTACGTCCGGCACGGTATCGGTCACGACGATGGTCGAGATCGCATCGTCACTCAATGCGTCGGAAGCGCCGGCGCCGAAAACGCCGTGCGTCGCCGCGACGTGGACCGACTCGGCGCCGAGCTCGAGACAGCGCACGGCCGCCCGCCGCATCGTCGTGCCGCTGCTGATCAGATCGTCGAATATGATCACGAGGCTGTCGCGCACGTCGCCCGCGAACAATCCGCCGGAGACCTTGCCTTCGCTTCTGTGCTTCTCCATGAAGGCGAGCTCGACCGGGTTCTCGACGCGCTCGGAAACGAGATCGGCGAAGCGGCGTGCACGCTTGACGCCTCCGGAGTCCGGGGACACCACGACTATGCGCTTTGCGGATTCGGCGGCAGACGCAAGATAGTCTGCGAATAGCGCTGCCGCCTCGAGATTCTGCGTCCGGCAGCGAAATGCGTTCTCGAACGCCGCCGGGTTGTGAACGTCCACCGTCACCACTTCGTCGGTGCCGACGGCCTCGAAGATCTGTGCCAGATACCGGATCGAAATCGGGTCGCGGGATTTGGTGCGGCGGTCCTTTCTTGCGTATGCGAGATAGGGAGCGATAACGGTAATCGAACTGGCCCCTGCATCCTTGAGCGCACCGACGAAGAAAAGCAGGCGGACGAGCTTGGTATTGGCGCTGAAGCCGCCTCCGCTCGCGAGTGAATGATAGATGTAGATGCGCTCGTCGCGAACGCTCTCGAGCGGCCGGATCTTGAACTCGCCGTCCTCGAATTCTCTTTCTTCATGCGCCGAGAGCTCTATGCCGAGCAACTCAGCCCGTTGCTCGGCACCCGCTCGACTGGCATCGAGGCCGAATAACTTCATTGCCGTGCTTACTCCTGGGTGTCGGGCTCAGGCGCCACACTCTGCGAGGCATTGGCCAGCGCCTCGCAGACATCTTCATCGCTGAGCTGCCCGAAGTCCAGATAGTACTGGCCCACGGCGAAATAGGGCTCGGGGATCGACAGCACGACGAGATCGTCGGCGACAGCAGACAGCCGATCAGCCGCTTCAGAGGAGCTCGTCGGCAGCGCGACGACAATGCGTGCGGGCGAGAGTGTCCTGACCGAAGCCACGGCAGCGCGCATCGTTGCACCTGTCGCCGCACCGTCATCGACGAGGACGACAATCTTGCCCGCGAGCTCCGGCCACGGCCTGTCGCCGCGATAAACGCGTTCGCGTCGCGCGAGCTCCTCGCGCTCCCGTTCGATGATCGGCGCGAGATCCGCATCGTCGAGACCGAGCTGATCGAGAATCCAAGGGTTGTGAACGACGATGCCACCCATCGCGATACTGCCGACCGCAAGCTCCGGATTGAATGGCGCACCGATCTTGCGAACGAGCAGAACATCGACCGGCGCATGGAGCGCCGTGGCAACCTCGACGGCCACGGGAAGCCCACCGCGCGGCAGGCCGAGGACGACGATATCGTCGGCCAGGCCCTCCTGTTTGAGCCTGGCCGCGAGCTGACGCCCTGCATCGACACGATCGTCGAAAATGAGCCTCGAGTGGGGTCTTGCGAACTCGTTCATTCTTGATCCTAGTCTGCCGAAACCGAATGACGCGGACACTGTGGCTGTTACGTATATGACTGGATGATGGCGGTTGTGCTGCGGATGCCAGTTATCATGTCGTCGTGCAACTCTTCCGCACCCCTGGCCTTGCCGAAAAGATCGCGTTTCTGCGCCAACCCGAGGTGTATCCCGATGCGCCGGACCGGGTAACGGCCATTGAAACGCACTTTGCCTGGGTTTTTCTGTCGAGAGACTTCGCCTACAAGCTCAAGAAGCCGGTCAGACTGCCCGGCACGGATCTTCGAACCGCGCAGGCGCGAAAGGCGAACTGCGAGCTCGAGCTAGCGCTGAATCGGCGACTCGCCGGCGGCACCTACATCGGCGTGGTGCCCCTCGGGCGACAGCAGGGTGAGCTCTGCCTCGAGCTCGACAGCCGGCCGGTCGACTGGCTCGTCAAAATGCGTCGACTGCCCGAGCACGCGACACTCGAGAATCAGCTCCCGGAAATCGAGCCGGAAGATCCCCGTCTGGCCGGCCTGATCGAAACTCTGTGCGATTTCTACAGCCGCACCGTCAAGGCGCCATGGCGCGGCGACGAATACGCGGCGCGGCTGAAACGGCAGACCAAGCGCACGGCGAGAGGCTTCCGGCAGGCGGAGCTCAAGTCACAACGCGCGCGCATCCGGCAGATCGCAGAGAATCAGTGCGATTACGTCATCGGCAGTATCGACCTGCTCGCCGACCGGGTCCGCCGGGGCCGCGTCCGCGACGTGCACGGCGATCTCCGTCCCGAGCACATCTTTCTGAACGAGCGCCCGCAGATCATCGATTGCCTGGAGTTCTCTTCGGACCTGCGACAACTCGACACGGCCGAAGAGATCAGCTTTCTTTCACTGGAGTGCGAACGACTCGGCCGCGCCGATGTCGGCGCAAGACTGACCGAGCTCTATCGAGAGATTCTCGCAGACGACGTCTCGGACGAGATGCTGAATTTCTACAGGAGCCGCCGTGCTCTCGTCAGAGCTTACGTCAGCGCCTGGCACCTTGCCGACCACTTGAACGAGAATGCCCGCCGCAAGTGGCTGGATCAAACCATCTGGTATCTCGATGTCGCCGAGGACAGCGTCTCCCGAGCTCTTGCCAGCCACAACACCGATTGACGGCTCGCGCCGGAGCAGCGAATCGATTATCGACCCGATTCCGGAGGAACTTCCTGCGGCGAAGGCGGCGGCTCCGTTTCAGGCACGACCGGCGCCTCAGGCTGAGACGGGGGAGCCTGCTCCGGCGCAGGCTCCGGGACCTCCGCGGGACCGGCCGGGCCGGGCATCTCCTCGGGTGGCTGCCACTTTCTTTTCGGCTGATTCGATGCGTCACGGTAATGCAAGATTCTGCTCCTCCTGTTCGAAACTCAATGTTGCCAGCTCACATGAAGATGGTCATTGGGACCAACCGCGACCCGAGTTCCGAACGGCTTGCTCTGCCGGTCCAGAACCGCGGCCAGCCACACCGCATCCGCAGCCGACGCGCGCCCCAGCGTGAAGCGTCGACGCGTAAGCGGGACGATCTCCAACCCGGCGAGCCTGCGGTCAATCGCATTGAATCGCAGGAAATACATCAGGC
>JASFSD010000190.1:0-5657 GCA_050114575.1 Gammaproteobacteria bacterium
TCGTGAATCGGCTCAAAAGGTCGCCTTTGAGGTATTCCATGGCGATAAATGCCCGGCCGTCCGATTCGCCCATGTCGTGGATGGTGACGATGTTCGGATGGCTCAGGCGACCCGTCGTCTCCGCCTCGCGGTGGAATCGCTCGATGGCGTCGGCCGCCTCGTCGGGATCGCGCTCGTGGCTGAGGTCGATCAGCTTGATCGCAACCAGGCGATTGATGCTCGGATCCTTGGCGAGGAAGACCCGGCCCATCGTGCCCTGGCCGATCGGCTCCAGGAGCCGGTAGCGGCCCAGGCTGGTTGGCATTTCCTCGCGCAGACGCTGCCGCTCCGCCTCGTCGGCAAAGGCATCCGGGCGCGCGGCTCGAACCAGTCTGGCCGCAACGTCGCGGAAATCCGGGTCGATCGCGGCCACGCGCAGCAGTGTGTCGGCGGCGAGCTCGGGGTAGCCGTCTTCGGCCAGGGCCGTGCCGAGCTCGTACAGCTGGGGCAGAATCGGTGTGATCGGCGGCAACTCGCGGAAGGCATGCCACGCCTTGATGAGCTCGCCGCGACGCAGGAGGTCGCCGGCATCGTCGCTCCCGGCTTCCAGGTTGCCCCGGCTCGCCGTGACGAACGGGGACGGGACGATGAGCGCCGCCGCTCCCGTCACCAGCAACAGTAAGCCGGGCCCCGCGATCGGTATCCAGGCGCCGGCGGCTGCGAAGGCGCTGCCACTCCCGAGGATCAGGACGACGGGCGCCGCCACGGCCAGCAGGAGAGGGCCGAGCTGACCCGAAGATCTCAGCGCCAGTACGCCGATGACGGCTCCGATGGCCGCGAGCCAGGCTGTCGCCGCGGCCCAGCCGGAGCTCAGAATTGGCCCGATGGCGAGGGCGCTCGGGCCGACGATGGTGACGGCATTGGCGGATTGGAGCAGCTCGAGGGCACCTGGCTGATGCAGATCGACCACGACAATCTCGCCCGTCGCATCGGGCGACAGCCAGCCGGCAAACGCGCTGAACAGGGCCCCATCCAACCGCTGCGCGATCTGCAGCGGCGGCAGATGGGCCACTCCGGCGACGATGAGCCCGAGCAGGGCCGCATGGCGCAGGTGTGAGCTGGATCTCGTCAATAGCGACATCGTTGTCTTGCGGTGCCTTGGTACCCGCAAGTATCCCATTGCAGTCAAAGGTGCCGTGTGATCCAAGCCCCGTTTTGGGGCACGGTGACGAGTTAGGCCGGTGCGCCCCCGTACCCTCGAATCGGCTATGCTCGCGCGTCATGGCGAGGCCCAAACGAATCTATACCTGCGGTCAGTGCGGCGCCGAGCATCCGCAGTGGCAGGGGCAGTGCGGCGACTGCGGCAGCTGGAACTCACTGACCGAGTCCCGGCAGGCCAGTGCCAGGGCGGAGCGCGCCCAGCTGGCCGGTCGGATCGAGATCGCCCGGCTCGACTCGATCAGCGCGGATCAGGTCGAACGCACGGCCACTGGGCTCGCCGAATTCGACCGCGTCCTCGGCGGCGGGCTCGTTCCCGGGTCGGTCGTTCTGATCGGCGGTGATCCCGGGATCGGCAAGTCGACGCTGCTGCTGCGCGCCCTCGCGACCATGGCGCCGGGACGCGAGACCTGCTATGTCACGGGCGAAGAATCGCTCGATCAAATCGCGCTCAGAGCCGATCGCCTCGGTATACGCTCCGCGCCCGTGCACATGATGGCCGAGACCCACATCGAGACGATTCTGGCGTCGCTTTCCGAGTCGCCGCCGGCCGTCCTCGTCGTCGACTCGGTGCAGACGCTCTACAGCGATGCGTTGCAGTCTGCGCCCGGCTCGGTCAGCCAGCTGCGTGAGTGCGCGGCCCAGCTCGTCCGGTTCGCCAAGCAGCGCGGCACGGCCACGCTGCTGGTCGGCCACGTGACCAAGGAGGGCACTCTGGCGGGCCCCCGAGTGCTCGAGCATATGGTCGATACGGTGCTCTATTTCGAAAGCGATTCGGGCAGCCGCTACCGGATTATCCGGGCCGCGAAGAACCGTTTCGGTGCCGCCAACGAGATGGGATTCTTCGTCATGGCGTCTGACGGTTTCCATGAGGTCAAGAACCCGTCCGCGATTTTTCTCTCACGCCGCAGCGAGTCTGTGCCGGGCAGTGTCACTTTAGTCACGCGCGAGGGGACGCGCCCCGTCCTGGTCGAGGTCCAGGCGCTGGTCGACCGGAGTCTGGGCTCGGCGCCGCGGCGCGTTGCGCAGGGAATCGACTCGCAGCGGCTGAACCTGCTGCTGGCTGTGCTGCATCGTCACTGCGGCATCAATGTGGGCGACAGCGACGTGTTCGCGAATGTGGTCGGCGGCTTGAGGGTCAGTGAGACGGCAGTGGATCTCGCCTTGTGCCTTGGCATCATCTCGAGCTTTCGCGAGCGAGCGCTGGACAACAACCTGGTCGTCTTCGGTGAGGTCGGGCTCACGGGCGAGCTCCGGCCGGTTCCGTATGGTGAGGAGCGGCTGCGCGAGGCCGCCAAGCACGGCTTCGAGCGCGCCCTGATTCCGCAACAGAATGTTCCCCGGGCCAATCCGGGGCTGGAGGTTGTCGCGGTCCGAAACCTCGCCGACGCGATTGCTGCGGCTCTCGGCTAGGAGACGTTGGCAGCTTTCGCCGGGGCGGTGTCCGACCCGCGCGGAAACACGCGCACGCGTCGAATCGAGTGCTCGGCCGTCTCGATGATCTCGAGCGGATAGGAGGCCACGGTCACCTTGGTGCCGGGATCCGGGATCGTTTCCAGTTCTTCCACGATCAGTCCGTTCAGCGTTTTCGGGCCGTCGGTCGGCAGTGACCAGTTCATGAGCCGGTTGAGCTGGCGGACGTTGGCGCTGCCGTCGACGATAAAGCTGTCCTCGAGTGTCTGGATGATCCCGACATCGGCCGGTCTCGCCGCGCGGTCGAACTCGCCGACAATCTCCTGCAGGATGTCCTCGGTCGTGACCAGCCCCTGCACATCGCCGTACTCGTCGACGACGAAGGCGGCACGGCGCTGTTGCTGCTCGAAGTTCAGCAGCTGCTTGGTCAGCGGCGTTCCCTCGGGCACGAAATAGGGTTCCCGCATCATCTGCACCAGACGGTCCTCGTCCAGGCTGCCGCTCGCGAGATGCGGCAAGAGCCGGCGTACCTGCACGACGCCCACGAGGTTGTCGACACCGTCGCGACAGATCGGCAGGCGGTGGAATTCGCTGTTGCGAATCGTCGCCAGGTTCTGCTCCCAGTCATTGGCGAGGTCGATATCGACGATGTCCTGACGCGGCACCATGACGTCGTCGACGGTAACGGCGTCGAGATCGAGGATGCGAAGCAGCATCTGCTGATGGCGCCGCGGCACCATTGCCCCGGCCTCGGCGACGACGGTTCTGAGCTCTTCGGCGCTCAGTGAGTGCGATGCGATGTCGCTGGGGCTGACGCCAAGCAGGCGCAGCAGCGAGTTGGCTATGAGGTTGATGAGCCAGACGACCGGATAGGTGATCTTCAGCAGGGGGTAATAGATCAAAGCGGCGGGCATGGCTACCCTGGCCGGATGCAGCGCCGCGATGGTTTTTGGCGCAACCTCAGCGAAGATCAGCACGACGACCGTCAGAATCAGTGTGCCGGCCCAGATTGCATTTTCGCCGCCCAGCCGGATGGCGATCAGCGTGGCCAGAGCGCTCGCGGTCAGATTGACGGCGTTGTTGCCGAGCAATATCAGCCCGATCAGCCGGTCGGGCCGCTTGAGCAGTGCTTCGGTGACTCTGGCTGCGCGATGTCCGCTCTTGGCCTGATGCCTCAACCGGTAGCGATTGAGGCTCATGAGTGCGGTTTCAGTGCCGGAAAAGAAAGCCGACAGAAAGAGTAGGGTGACCAATAGGCTCAGCAATAAGCCTATAGGCATGTCGTCGTTCAAAGACGTCGGTCCTCCTCGTGACCCTGGATGCTGCCAGATTGACCGAACCGTGACCGGAGTGTCAAGGAGTTAGCGCAAGTTGCCGCACTGCGGGCAAACCGTACGCATGCTAGGCTTTCGCCGATGTTTCAGACGCTGACCGAAAGACTGAGCACCAGTGTCAGGCAACTGACCGGGCGCGGCCGGATTACCGAGAAGAACGTGCGCGACACCGTGCGCCAGATCCGCATGGCGCTGCTCGAGGCCGACGTGGCGCTGCCCGTGGCCAAACGCTTCGTAGAGCGGGTCCGACAGCGCGCGCTCGGTGACGATGTCGCCCGCAGCCTGGATCCCGGCCAGGTCTTCGTCAAGATCGTTCACGACGAGCTCGTGGCTGTGCTCGGTGGCGACAAGGCGCCCATCAAGCCGCGCGGGCGCCCGTCGGTTCTGCTGCTCGCGGGGCTGCAGGGTGCCGGCAAGACCACGACCGCCGGCAAGCTGGCCGGGCAGCTCGGCAAGGACAAGCCGCAGGAAATCCTGCTCGTCAGTCTCGACGTCTATCGACCGGCTGCGAGAGAGCAGCTCAAGAAGCTGGCTGCGAGTGCCGGCGCGAGCTGGTTCGAAGCCGAGTCCGACGACCCGCGCGCCATCGCACAGGCCGCACTCGAGGAGGCCAGACGCAGAGGTGTGCGCTGGCTCATTGCCGACACCGCCGGCCGTCTGCACGTGGATGACGCCATGATGGCAGAGGTACAGAGCGTGCATGAGACGCTCGGTCCCGCCGAGACGCTGTTCGTGATCGATGCCATGGCCGGTCAGGATGCGCTCGCATCGGCCAATGCTTTCAATTCAGCGCTGCCGCTGACAGGCGTCGTGCTGACCAAGGCCGACGGCGACGCGCGCGGCGGTGTGGCCCTGTCCGTACGCGAAGCGACCGGCGTCCCGATCAAGCTCATCGGCACCGGCGAGAAGCTCGATGCGATCGAGTCGTTCGATCCGGACCGGTTTGCATCGCGGATCCTCGGGATGGGGGACGTCGTCGGTCTGGTCGAAGAGGTCCAGGCCAAGGTCGACCGTGAAGCTGTCGAGAAGGTCGCGAGCAAGGTCAAACGCGGCCGCGGGCTCGATCTCGACGACTTCAAGCAGCAGCTCGAGCAGATCGGCAACATGGGCGGGCTCGAGTCGCTCGTGAGCAAGATTCCGGGCCTGCCGGCAGGTGCCGGCGGCTTGCCGCCGCAGTTCGACGACCGGGTCATCCGGCGGCAGATCGCGATCATCGACTCGATGACACGTCAGGAGCGCCGACGGCCCGATATCATCGACGGTTCACGCAAGCGCCGGATCGCATCGGGGTCCGGACTGTCAGTGCAGGACGTCAATCGACTGCTGAAACAGCACAAGACCCTGGTCAAGACGATGAAACGTTTCGGCAAGGGTGGGATGGCCGGCATGCAGTCCATGCTGGGCAGCCTCCAGGGGGCGCCGGGCCTCAGGGGAAGGCCCCCCGGCAGGCGCTGACTGCTGCCTGGCGCATGCAAGGCTTACGCTCGGGCTGAAAAGGCTATAAAATGCTGCGCCTTCCGGCAGGCAGCCCCGAACGGCGCTCCCAGGGTCAGGTTTTTGGAATATGGTTACGATACGTCTTTCTCGAGGTGGGGCGCTGAAGCGTCCGTTCTATCACATCGTCGTCACCGATCATCGCAATCGGCGCGATGGTCGCTACATCGAGCGCCTCGGTTACTTCAATCCAATCGCTTCCGGCGGTGAGCAAGGCCT